>CAXNGP010000072.1:0-8171 GCA_964201845.1 Pirellulales bacterium | reverse complement strand
GCTCGCAGCAGCCGTTACTGGCGTCGCAGGCGGGCTCGCAGCAGCTATCGCCGCAGCAGCTCTTGTGCTTCCGCTTGCACTTCTCGAACAGGCCCTTCAGGCCACCGAACAGGTCGTGCTTCTTCCGGCACTTGCGGGCACCGCAGCAGCCCGCACCGGCGTCGCAGCAACCAGCACCGGCGTCGCAAGCCGGCTCGCAGCAGCCGTTGCCGGCGTCGCAAGCGGGCTCCGCACATCCGTTGCCAGCACCGGCGTCGCAGCCCGGCTCGCAGCACCCAGCACCGGCGTCGCAGCCGGGCTCACAGCACGAAGCACAGCCCTTGTGGCCGAGCATCCGGTCAAGGAGCTCGAAACCGAAAGACTGGCTACAAACGGTCACGCTGAGGACCAGCGCACCGAGATACATCATACGCTTCATCGAGCCACATCTCCTTTGCTTGTGAATCACCGGTGTGCTCGTCCCGCTCGCGACGCCGTCACCCCGAGGTTGTGATCCACGAACTTTTCTGCGGCAGGCCTGTCGAGCCATTCCGTGACTCGAAGAATCTCAGGTTGCTGCCGCCCCTGGTTGCCCGACGGGCACGGTGATGCCCCGGGGACAAGTGGGCTATCGGCGGTGTTCACGAACGGGCTTGAACACGGCTCGCGGTTTTTTTGGCTGCGGTTGGGGTGGTTCCTGTCACGGAAACAATGCCGCGCAGAACGTCCCTGACGCAGGCGCGGCGCGACGCCCTACGACCCTCAGCGCTTGACGGACGCGCCGCATCCGACCGGCAAGGTTTGCCAACGCGGCGTCCCGGCGCGGCGGACTTTGCCGGCAAGGCCCGGGTCGCGCGACAACGTTGACAGGGTTGCCGTGACCGGTAAAATCCCCCACTGGCTCTGGTGGCCGGTCGATCGCAGCTGCGTTCGACAGGCAAACAGGGAACTCCGGTGTGAATCCGGGACGGCCCCGCCGCTGTGTTCGGGCGATTTTCGGTCCTGGGCGACCAGGTCCGGAAGGGAGGGCGGTCGCATTCGAGCCATTGCCGCGTTCTTCCGCCGCCGGCGGGAGCCCGGGGCGAGAAGGCGTGCGGCTGCCCGAGCCTGTGAGTCAGAAGACCTACCAGGTGTCATGAGCTTGCCGGACCGCGAGGGCGGAAGGGCGGGCACGGTCGCGCGAGCGGCCGGTCGCAATCGTCACCGAAGGACTCGCTCCTGACGCACCCGCCCCCGGGGTCGGCCTGCGCACCGTCGTGCGCGGGCGGACGGGAGGGGTGTGTCGGCAGGCGGCACGCGCATGGAACGCAGGGCTGGCAGCCGCCGCGGCATCTCGCTCGTGGAGTTGCTGGTGGTGGTGGCCGTGATCGCCGCGCTGGTGGCCCTGCTCCTGCCCGCCGTGCAGGGGGCCCGCGAGGCGGCCCGGCGGACGGTCTGCCTCAACCATCTGCGGAACGTGGGCTGTGCCCTCCACGGGCACCTGCTGGCGCGGCGACGGTTTCCCGTGGGCTGTCTGGAGTGGCGGGCGGGCTGGAATCCGGGGGCGGCACGGTGCCTGGCCTGGTCCGCCGCGATCCTCCCCTGGCTGGAGCAGCAGCCCCTCTTCGAGCGGATCGATTTCACACGGTCGTTCGACGATCCGGTCAACGCGGCCGCCGCGGGTTCCGCCGTGTCCGTCTACCTCTGCCCGTCGGCGGACCGCGGCGGGGGGCCAGCCCGGATGGCCCGGATCGACTACGGCGGGCTGTGCGGCGAGCGGATCGCCTCGCCCAACAATCCCGAGAAGGGCGTGCTGATCCACGACCGCGGGTTCGCGGAGCGGGAGATCCCCGATGGGCTCTCCAAGACGATCTTCGTCGGCGAGTGCAGCCGTGGCCCGTGGCCCGACGGCCAGTGGATCAACGGCCGCAATCTGTTCGACCAGGCCTACGCCATCAACTGGCCGACCTGGGAGGACGAGATTCGCAGCCGTCATCCGGGCGGCGCCCAGGCGCTGTTCGGCGACGGTGCCGTCCGCCTGATCGACGAATCCACCGACCTCAAGATCCTCGCGGCCGCCTGCACGCGGGCCGGAGCCGAGGCGGTCACCTTGCCAGGAGCCGTTCCATGATAAGCCGCTCGATGATGACCCGGCTGCCCCTCGCGCTCGCCGTCCTCGCCGCCGCCGTGGCGGCCCGCGGCGACGTCGTCACGTTCCAGGACCTGACGGTGCCCCAGGCCGGCTATTTCAATGGCAACCCCGGGAACCTCGCCCCGGGAGACGAGGTCGTGCAACCGTGGTTCAGCGGAGGCGCGAGCTTCTCCAACGTCTACGGCATCGATGCGGACTTTGCGTTTCCCTACTGGTCCGGGTTCGCCTATTCCAACGTGGTGGACAGCACGACCGCGGGCTTCACCAACCAGTACGCCTCGAATCCCGGCGGCGGCTATCAATCCAGCACCTACGCCGTCGCCTACGCCAACGCCGCCACCCTCACGCTCCCGGCGGCGACGGCGGTGGCGGGCTTCCGGATCGCCAACACGACCTACGCCTACCTGGCGATGCGGGACGGCGATCAGTTCAGCCCGGCGCTTCCGGCCGGGGGCTGGTTTCGCGTCACGGCCACCGGCCGCCGCGCCGGCTCCGCGACCGGGTCGGCCGAGTTCTACCTCGCCGATCGGCGGGGCGCCACGCCGCCGGGTATCGTGGCGGGCTGGGAGTGGTTCGACCTCTCGGGGCTCGGGACGGTCGACGCGATTCGCTTCGACTTCAGCGGCTCCGACGTGAGCCAGTGGGGCCTCAACACCCCGTCCTACTTCGCGATGGACAACCTCACCTTCGCCGCCGTGCCCGAGCCCGGCACCTGGGCGCTCGTGGCCGGCGCGGTGGCGGCGGCCGCCGCCCGCTCAGCGCGTGGCCGGCGATGAGCGGCGGCCAGTCGCCCCCGCGTGAGGCCGTGCTCGTGCACAACGCCCGGGCTTGGGACCGGCTGGCAAGCGCGGCGGTGGCGCTCGCGCGGCCGGCGGTCGACGAGGCCTTCGGCGATCCCCGCGGCTGGCTCGGCGGGGGCTCTCCCGATGGGCGGCGGCCGTGGCTGCCCGCGAGCCTCGCGGGCCTTGAGGTGCTGTGTCTCGCCGCCGGTGGCGGAAAGCACGGGCCGCTCTACGCAGCAGCTGGCGCGCGGGTGACCGTGCTCGATCTCTCCGCCGCGATGCTCGAGCTCGACCGGCAAGTGGCCCGCGAGCGGGGCATCGACCTCGAACTCGTGCAGGGCTCAATTCATCATCTCGACATGTTCGGGCCGGCCCGCTTCGACCTGGTCGTCCATCCGGTGAGCACCTGCTACGTCGCCGATGTCGAGCCCGTGTTCCGGAGCGTGGCCCGGGTGACGCGGGCGGGCGGCCTGTACGTCAGCCAGCACAAGAGTCCGGTGAGCCTCCAGGCCACACTCGAGCCCAACGCGGCAGGCCGCTACGAACTGCGGCACGAACTCTCCCGACGGGAGCCGCTGCCCCCGGAGCCTCCCGGCCGGCTGCGCGAGGCGGGCACGCAGGAGTTCATCCATTCGCTCACGGCGATCCTCGGTGGTATCTGCCGGTCTGGGTTCACGATCGAGGATGTCCACGAGCCCGAGCACGCCGACCCGACCGCGGCCGTCGGCTCATTCGGCCATCGTGCCGCCGCCCTGCCGCCCTACCTGCGCATCCTCGCCCGCCGCCAGGGAGCGGCGACCGTGCTCGTGGCGTAAGTGCGCGGGGCGCAAAAGCAAAAGACAGACCTCCCATCCCCGTGCAGTGTGCTCGAGGGTCAATAAAAGCCCCCCGGCGCGAGCCGGGGGGATGACGCGAGCCATCCGAGAGCACCTGGAGCACCATGTCGATTTGCGTGGCAGGCGTCATCCCCCTTGCTCGCGCAAGGGGGCTTGTATGCGAACCAACGGGGCAGTCCCCGGAAGCGACTGAAGTCTCGGTTACAATCGGGCCGTCCTCCACCAGCCCGGCCCGCGATGCTGCTCCTCATCGACAACTACGACTCGTTCACCTGGAACCTCGTGCAGCGGTTCGGGGAAGTCGCTCCCGATCTGGCCGTCGAGGTCCATCGCAACGACCAGATCACGCCCGACGAGATCGCCGCCAAGGCCCCGAGCCACCTGGTCGTGTCGCCGGGGCCGTGTACGCCCGACGAGGCGGGCATCTCCTGCGACGTCGTTCGCCGCTTCGCCGGGAGGATGCCGATCCTCGGCGTCTGCCTGGGCCACCAGTCGATCGGGCAGGTGTTCGGCGGGCGGATCGTTCGGGCGGGCCGGCTGATGCACGGCAAGGTCGACTCGATCGAGCACGCCGGCCGCGGCCTGTTCACCGGCCTCGCCAGTCCGATCGAGGCCACGCGGTATCACAGCCTCGTGATCGATCCCCCGACCTTGCCTCGCGACTTCGAGGTCGACGCCTGGTCGACCACCCCCGACGGCGCGCGGGAGATCATGGCGATCCGGCACAAGACGCTGCCCGTGTACGGCGTGCAGTTCCATCCTGAGAGCTTTCTCACGCCCGTGGGCCACGACCTGCTGCGGGCTTTTCTGGCGACGGGCCCGGTGGCGGCCTGAACCCTTCCCGGCCGACGGGCAGCCCCGGAGCCTTTTTCATGATCGAACTCGCGGAGGCGATCGCGCTGGTGGAGGAGACGGCTGCCGCGCTGCCGCCGCGCCGCCAGCGGCTGCTCGAGGCCTGCGGCCGCCGGCTGGTCGAGCCGGTGATCACCGATGCCGACTCGCCCCCCTGGGATCGCGCGATGATGGATGGCTTCGCCGTCTGCGACGCCGACTTCGCCGGCGCCCCGGCCGCGATCGTGGAGCTCGAGGTGGTCTGCGACCTCGCCGCCGGCGACGTGACGCGGCTGGCGATCCGGCCGGGCTCGTGCGCCCGGATCATGACCGGCGCGCCGCTCCCGCCCGGCGCCGACGCCGTGGTGCCGATCGAAGCCGCGGTCGACGGCACCGCGCGAGCCCACGCCGGCTCCCGCGTGCGGCTCGCCGACGACCGCTACCGCCCCGGTCAGCACGTCGCCCGCCAGGGGACGGCATTCAAGTCGGGAACCGTGGTGCTCCCGACGGGCAGCCTGCTCGACGCGGCCGCCGTGGGCCTCGCGGCCGAGGCCGGAGCCACGCACGTGCTGGCGGAGCCGCAGGTCAGGGTGGCGCTCGTCTCGACGGGCAGCGAACTGGTTTCCTGCGACCAGATGCCGGCCCACGGCCAGACGCGCAACTCCAACGGGCCGATGCTCGCGGCGGCGGTCAAGCTCCTGGCAGCCGAGCCGATTCCGCTGGGGATCGCCGGAGATCGGCCCGAGGCGATCCGCGCGGCCGTCGCGCAGGGGCTGGCCGCCGACGTGCTCGCGCTCTCGGGCGGCGTCTCTGCGGGCGACCTCGACCTCGTGCCCGGCATCCTCGCCGCCTCCGGTGTCGAGCAGGTCTTTCACAAGGTTCGCCTCAAGCCGGGCAAGCCGGTCTGGTTCGGGATCCTGCGGCGGCCGGCGGCCGCCCCGACGCTCGTCTTCGGACTGCCGGGCAATCCGGCCAGCAGCCTCGTCTGCTTCGAGCTCTTCGTCCGGCCCGCGATCCAGATCCTCGCCGCCCGGCCGCGGGCCTCGTGGCACCTGCCCCGCGCCCGCGCCGTGCTCGTGGCCGACGTGAAAGCCGCGGCCGACCGGCCGGTGTTCCTTCCCTGCCGACTGCGGTCGGGCGGGGCGGTGCTCGAGGCCGA
Source organism: Pirellulales bacterium (assembly GCA_964201845.1). GTDB lineage: Bacteria > Planctomycetota > Planctomycetia > Pirellulales > UBA1268 > QWPN01. Next base: position 2,453 of record CAXNGP010000072.1, on the reverse strand, counting down.
GCCGCTGCCCTGGACCGGTTCGTCGGATCTCCTGGGCATGGCGGCGGGCGCCGCGCTCGTGGGTGCAACGCCGGGCCTGATCGCGCTGGCCGCCGGCGCGGGCCGCGTCGCGGCGGGCCGTGAAGTCGAGGTCGTGCTGCGGGGCGGGACCGGGAGCTGACCGCGGCGGGTCAGCCGCCGGCGAGCGCCCGCCGGGGGTTGATGGAGGTGAGCCGCTCGACCTCCGTCGCGGTGAACCCGGGCAGCGCCGCGAGCACCCGCCGCACGTCGTCCATGCCGGCGGTCGATCCCACGAGATGCGTCCGGTCGGCCGACCAGGCGGCGCCGTCGGCATCGACGGTCACCGTCTGGGGGCCGAGCCGGAACGTGCCCGGTCCCATGCCGCCGGCAGCCGTGGTGTCGCTGACGGCGATCGCCCGCTCGAAGCCGATCGCCCGCAGCCAGGTGCGCAGCGCCGGCAGGGGCACGTGCACGCCGTCGGGAATCATCGTGATCCAGGGGAGCGTCTCGCAGGCGATCGCCCGGTGGATCACGTTGTCGTGTCGCGGCAGGACGTGCGGACAGCCGTTGCCGAGATGGGTGAAGCACCGCAGACCGGCGGCGCAGGCCTGCCGAAGTTCGTCCGCCGACGGGTCACAGTGGCCGGCCGCCACCAGGATCCCCTGTTCGGCGAGCCAGCCGATCGTCCGGCAGCCGCGATCCCGCTCGGGGGCGAGCGTCATCATCCGGACGTGGCCGCGGCCGGCAGCCACGAGCAGCGTCGCCTCGTCGACCGTGGCCGCGCGGGCGTGAGCCGGGGGATGGGCTCCCACGAAGCCCTTGTCGCCGCGGATGAACGGCCCCTCGACATGGATGCCGACGAGCGTCCGGCGCACGACCGGGTCTTCCTCGAGGATCGTCGCCAGCCGCTCGATGCGGCGGATGAGGGCCGGGATCGAGTCGGTGATCACGGTGGCGAGCGCCTGCCCGCCGCCGCGGGCTGCGACCGCCGCACAGGCCGCGCGGACCTGCTCGACCGTGAGGTCGTCGGCGCCGAAGTCGACGCCGCCGAAGCCGTTGAGCTGCAGGTCGAGCGGGGCCGCGGCTACGGTCGGCACTCCATCCGCGGTCCAGCGGCCGGCGAGCAGCGTGGCCGAGGCGGGATCGAGGTGGATCGTGGCCCGCGGGTGTGTCCGCAGGATCGAGGCCGGCACCGCTGGCGCCAGCGGTCCTTCGAGCGCGGCGCGGACGGCGGCGGCCTTCCGTGCGTCGGGCACCGCCGCCACGAGCCGCCGGCAGTTCAGGATGCGCGGCACCGACATCGTCACCGCGCGCGTGGGCACGTCGACGAGCGACGCGAACCAGCCTTCGCCCACCTGCTGGCGGCGGCAGGCCTCGTCGAGGGTGACCACGAGGTAGGGAGCGCGGGCCGCGAAGTCGGCCGGTGGATCGTTGAAGGCCAGGTGGCCGTTCTCGCCGATCCCCGCGAGCACCACGTCGAACGGGCCCGCCGGCAGGAGGCTCGCCAGGCGGCGGCACTCCGCGGCAGGGTCTCCCTCGGCGCCGATCGCGTGGAAGTCGGCCGGGGTCCGGGGCAGCCGCGCGAGGAACTTCTCGTGGATGAAGCGGCGAAACGCGGCCGGATGATCGGTCGGCAGGCCGACATACTCGTCGAGGTGGAAGACCCGGATCCGCTCCCAGGCGAGATCGGGGCGGGCTGCGAGGGCGGCGAGCGTGGCCGCCTGCGACAAGCCGGTGGCCACGACGAGCGACGCCTCGCCGCCGCGGGCCAGGGCGGCGGAGAGTTCCGCGGCGGCCTCGTCTGCCGCCGCCCGGCCGAGGGCCTCGGCGTCGGCGTGCACGCGGACGATCACGGGTCGGTCCTCACTCGGGGGCCACGAGGCCCAGGTCGCGAAGCTTCGCCAGACACTCGTCCCGCTCGCGGCAGCGTTCCAAGCCCTGCCAGGACGGATCCTGCGCCGCGAGGAAGGCGGCCTGGGGGGCCGGGACGTGGCCGGCGGCCGCCAGCCTGCGGATCACCTCGCGGTCGAGCCGCGTCAGCCGCACCGCCTCCATCCGGTAGTCGAGAAACGCCTCCCAGACGAGCGGGAAGAGCGGGGCCACGATCTGGTGGCCGATCGTCTCGGCGTAGCGGCGGATCTCGAGTTGGGCGTGCGGATCCATCCGCAGGGCGAGGAAGTGGAGCAGGTTGTGGAGGTCGATCTTCCAGTAGGCCTCGGTATAGGTGGAGAGCGGCAGATCCTTGCGGGCCTGCTCGCGGGCGATGCCCGCGGCGAGCCGCTCCTCGTAGACGCGGCGGGCCAGGGCCTGGAGTTCCTGTTCGGCCGCGGTGTGGTGGTGCCCGGTGGCGGGCGACAGCGCCTCGCCCGAGCCTTGCCGGTTGCTCGCCGCCTGCGAGCGCCACTGGTCGTCGTGGGTGCCCTGCATGGCGTCGATCGCCAGCGAATAACGGG
>CAXNGP010000071.1:0-8181 GCA_964201845.1 Pirellulales bacterium | reverse complement strand
CAGTCGGTGGAAACGAGTACCGACTCCACGCGCACCTGGAAGGTTGTGGCGGTCGACCAGGCCGGCCAGGCCATGCTGGAGCAGGTGGTCGACGAGGTGACGATGACGTCGCGGTCGAGCGACCAGGGGGAAGTCCGCTGGGCGAGCGCGGGCCTGGCCGATCCGCCGCCGGGCTACGAGGGGGTGCGGCAGAGCCTGGGCGTGCCGCTGGTGCGACTGCGGGTGGCCGCCGACGGCCGGATCCTCGAGCGGCGGGAACTCCGCCCCTGCCCCGCCGCTGCCACGGGCGACCTCGTGATCGTGCCGCTCCCCGAGGAGCCGGTCGCGGTCGGGCACGAGTGGACGGTGCCCGACGAGGTGGTGGTCGAGGTTCCCAACGGCCCGCGGAAGGCCGTGCGCACGCGGCTGCGGTATCGGCTCCAGCGGCTGGAGGACGGCATCGCCACGATCGCGGTCGACACGACCGTGCTCACCCCGGTGGACGATCCACGGCTCGAGGCCCGGCTGCTGGAGCGGATCTGGGACGGCACCGTCCGGTTCGACGTCGAAGCGGGCCGGATCGTGGGCCGCCGCACGGCGATCGACCGCCGCGTGGTCGGATTCGGCGGCCCGCAGTCGAGTGTCCGCTACAAGGCCAGCCTCGAAGAACAGGCCACGAGCCCGAAGCCTGCGGTAGCGCCATAACGCCACCCGGCCTCGCCGCCCCGGCTCGGGATTGCCCGTGCCATCTCGCCGGACGCTCCCTCCGGGCATCCTGCCCTCCGGTCGCTCGGAGGAAACCTCGCTTCGCAATCCTTGCTGCGCTCGGTTTCCTACGCCGCTCGATTGGCACGGGCAACCCCGAGCCCACGCCCCTACCCTGCGCGGAGCATGTCCTCGACGCGGCGGATCGCCTCTTCGATGTCCCACGCCGACTCGGCGAGCACGATCCGGGCCCGCGTGGCCAGCCACTCGGCCACCGTCTTCTGCGCCGCGATCACGGTCGAGTGGCTGCGGCGACCAAAGTGGCCGCTGATCTCGGAGAGCGCCGCATGCGTGTGCTTGCGGGCCAGGTACATGGCGAGCATCCGACCGTGGCTCACGGCCCGGGCCCGGCTGCCCGACTGCAGGCCGCCCCGGTCGATGCCGAAGGCCTGGCAGACGGCCTTCTCGACGTCGGCCAGACGCACGCTCCGGCCGCCGGCCCGCACGAGATCGGCGAGCGCCTCCTCGGCGAGGCCGAGGCTCACCGGCACGCCCAGCATCGTGCTCGTGGCCTCGAGGCGGTTGACGGCGCCATAGAGCTCGCGGGCATGCCTCGTCATCGAGGCGGCCACGTAGTGGATGACCTCATCGGGCACCGCGAGCCCCCGGCCCCGGCAGAGTGAGGCGACGATGTCCCGCCGCACGTCGTAGTCCGGAGGCGTGATCCGGGCGGCCATGCCTCCGCGGAGCCGGGCGAGGAGCTCGGGGCCCAGTTCGGGAATCGACTCCGGCTCCCGGTCGCAGCCGAGCACCACCTGCCGGCCCTGCCGTTGAAGGGCGTCGATGGTCTGCTGGAGTTCCTGGAGCGTGGCCCGCTTGCCGACGAAGAACTGCAGGTCGTCGACCACGAGCAACTCGGCCGAGCGGCAGGTGCGGCGAAAGCCGGGCAGGCCGGTGCCGTGCAGGGCCTGAAGAAAGCCGGTGGTGAACTGCTCGGCCGCGAGGAACACGGCGATGCTGCCGGGCCGCAGCTCCCGGGCGCGGTCGCAGAGACCCTCCAGGAGGTGCGTCTTGCCGACGCCGCTGGGCCCGTGCACGACCAGGGGCGACATCTCGCCCGGCCGGGCCGCCGCCAGCTCGACCGCGGCGAGGGCCATCTTGTTACCCGGCCCCACGACGAAATCGGCGAGACTGCGGCCGCTGCGCCGGCTGACATGCCCGACGGCGGGGGCGGCCGCGGGCGGCGCGATCTCCGCGGCGGGCCGCACGACCGTCAGGCCGCTGGGCGGCGGGGCGGACTCGACCGGCGGGCTCGCCAGCGCGGCCGCCGGCTCCCACGTGAGGCTTGCCTGTGGCCCGCACATCGCGGCCACCGCCGCCTCGACGTCGCGGCGAAAGGTCCGCCGCAGCCACTCGTGCGTCAGGCCGGCGCCGGCCTGCACGATGATGCCCTTGCCGTCGGGGGCGGGCAGCCACATGGCCTCGCCGAACCAGACGGCGAACCGCTCGTCTCCGATCCGCTCGCGAACCGCGGCCCGCACGCGCTCGGCGGCAGACCGGGACTCGACGGCCGTGGAAACAACGGCTCTGCCCATGGCTCCTTCCCTGTGCGGACCGACTCCTCGGCCCGATCGAAATCCATTCCCGCCCGTCATCGACTCGGGTCGCTCGCGAGGAACTTCTCGTTCGTGGTCGCAAGAGAGCGCGAGTATAGGAGTGCTGGCAGTGCTGTCAAACCATCGTGACGCACGACGGCTCCGGCAGCGATGGCCGACGAGACGCGTGTTTCAGGGCGGTTGCGGCCCCTCGTTCTGTGAGCCTCGGTCGGCGGTATACTGCTCTCACATGGAATGGCCCGCAAGGAAAGGCGGAGAGGGACCTTGACAACGATGGTTCACAACGCAGGTAGATTTGTTTCTCCGCTGGAATCCACTGGCCGCAGGCTCGCGGCGGTCGTGGTGATCGCCGTCTTCCTCGGCATCGGCGGTTCCGTCCTGCGAGCCCAAGACGCCGCTGCTCCGCCCGCCGCGCCTGCCTTCGAAGCGGGTGACATCTCGATCGGCGAGCCAATCGCCCTGCCGTTCGCCCGACCCAAGTCCGGCACCGGTTCCCCGGCTCCTGCGGCAGCGTCGACGGAGCCCGCCGCCGCGGCCACGCCCGGCCAGGGGTGGCTGGGCATCACGGTCGCCGAGTCGAAGGTGCCCGGACGGTGGATGGTCGACCAGGTCGCGCCGAGGAGCCCGGCCATGGCTGCAGGCATCAGCCCCGGAGACGAGGTGCGGGCCATCGGCGGCCTGCCGCTGCGGAATGCGGACGACGTGGCCCAAGCCCTGACGTCGATCGCCCCGGGCCAGGACGTCCGGCTCGCGATCGGCCGGGGAGAGGAAGTGTCCGACATCACGCTCACGGCCGTGCCCAGGCCGGCAGTCGTCGCCAAGTCGCTTGCGAACTCGCCCGCCCCCGACGCGGCGGCGGCTTCATCCCAGCCGGACACGGACATGACGGCGTTGGCCGCGCCACAGGCAGCCGCCACCCCCGTTCCGATCGGCTTAGCCCAGACGCCGAGCCAGGCCGCGCCCCTGGCAACCCTGCCGCTCACCCCACGCGACGCCCCCGCAACCGCCCCACCGGCAGCCCTTCCTCCGACGCCGCCGGCAGCTCTGGCCGAGGCTCCACCGGCCGCTGCGTTTGCCGCCGCGCCACCCATCACCGCTGCCCCGGCCGTGACCGCGGCACCCGTGACTTCCCCACGGTTTCCCCGGCCCGTTGAATCGGCGGAACCGCCCGCCGCCCGCTTTGAACCGCCCGCCGCCCGCTTTGAACCGTCCGCAGCCCGCTTTGAACCGCCCGCCGCCCGCTTTGAACCGCCCGCCGCCCGCTTTGAACCGGCCGCGGCCGTGGCGGCCGCCGAGCCGCCCACACGCGTGCCGCAGGCCGCGGGGAACACTGGTGGCCGAATTGCGCTCGGCGTGCGCACGATCCCGATCGACCCCGGGATGCAGGCGCGGTTCAACCTCCCGGCGGCCAGTGGCGCCTACGTGATCGGCGTGGTGGGCGATCTGCCGGCCTCGAAGGCGGGAGTGCCGCCGGGCAGCGTGATCGTGGCCCTCGACGAGCGACCCGTGCGGTCTCCCGACGAGCTCACCCGCCTGGTGACCAGCGGCCCGGTCGGCACGCCGGTGCCCCTCGAGTATGTGCTGCCGGGCGGAACCGCGCGACGGGCCGAAGTTGTCCTGCAGACCCTCGAACAGCCGCTCGAGGAGGCGCTCGTCGGCTCACCGGCGCCGGCGGGCGTTCCCACGCTCCAGCCTCAGCCGGAGCCCACCGTGGCGCGGAGACCGGCGACCAGCTACGAGGCCGCCGCCCTGCGAGACGAGATCCGCCGGCTCGAAGCGCGGCTGCAGACGCTCGAGCGGCGGCTGACGGACCGCTGACGGTCGGCAGCCGAAAACCACGAGCCTCTCCCCGGGCCCTCAGGCCGCCGCGGCGCGCACGTCGCTTGCCGGCAGGCCGTGGAGCGCGAGTTCCTCGTCGAGCGGCACGCCGGGCGCCCCCGGTTCGCACGCCCGCTGCAACGCCACCCGCGACGCCTCCTTGCGGACGGCCCGCTGTCCGGGGCGACGGTGGCGGGCGGTCGCCCAGGCCTCGGCCTCGTTGGACAGGTGCGTGAGCAGCGACTCGATGCCGGCCCGATGCCGTTCGATCCCGTCGCGGTCGAGGTCGGCCGGAACGTGGATGGCGCGGCTGACCACGCCCCGGGCCCGGGAAAACGGCCGCGGGATCGCGAACCGGTCCCACGTTCCCGCCCGCCAGGGCCGGTCATAGCCCATGCCCATCGCCACGATCGGGATCCCGAGCGTGCTCGCCAGGAAGACGCAGCCCGGCGCCAGCCGCCGGCGCGGGCCGCGCGGACCGTCGGGCGTGATCGTGAGGTTGCCGACGGCGGCCCGCTCGGCGAGTTCCCGCAGCGCCGCCGAACCGCCCCGGAAGGTGCTGCCGCGCACGACCCCGAAGCCCATCATCCGGGCCACGCGATCGAGGATGTTGGCGTCGGTGTGCCGCGAGAGCAGCATCGCGATGTTGGAGTGGCCGCGGAGATAGAGCGGCATCAGGATGTTCTCGTGCCAGAAGACGTAGATCTTCGCGCCCCGGTACCGTGGGTGCACGGGGTCGACCTCCGGATCGCCGAACTCGACCTGGTAGTCGAGGGTGCCCATCCACTGGCGGATCGCGGCCGTCGAGACGAGCGACCAGGCGCCGATTGCGAACGGGCTCGTGACATTCATCGTTGCAGGTCCTTCCTTGGACACGCCGGCCGTGGTGGCCGGCCGATCAGTCGCCGTACCAGATGCCTTCGAACACTTCCTCGGCCGGCCCGGTCATCGACACCGGCCCCGTGCCGGCCCAGGCGAGATCCAGGCGGCCACCGGGCAGGTCGGCCGCGAGCTGGCCATCCGTTCGGCCGGTCAGCACGCCGGCCACGCAGACCGCCGACGCACCGGTGCCACAGGCGAGCGTGATCCCGCTGCCCCGTTCCCAGGTCCGCATCCGGACGTGATCGCGGGCCAGCACCTCCACGAAGTGCACGTTGACCCGGCGGGGAAACGAGGGATGCCGCTCGATCCGTGGGCCGACCTCCTCGAGCGGCACGGCGGCCACGTCGCGGCAGTAGAGCACCGCGTGCGGGTTGCCCATCGAGACGCAGGTCATCCGCGGGTCGAGGCCGCATGCCTCCCACCACGGCTCGCGCGGACCGAGCGGCTCGCAGGCCGCCTCGACCACCCGCCCCGCGCCCACTCCGGTGACGGGGATCGCAGCCGCCTCCAGCAACGGCTCGCCCATGTCGACGCGCACCTGCGAGCTGCGCCGGCCGGTGGGCCGCACGACGACCGTGAGCACGCCCCGGCCCGTCTCGATCGTCACGGCCCCGGCCGGCGCGTGGTCGCGGGCGACGACCAGATGGGCCACGCACCGCACCCCGTTGCCGCACATCTCCGACTCGCTGCCGTCGGCGTTGAACATCCGCATCCGGGCGGCCGCGCGGGACGACGGCTCCACCAGGATCAAGCCGTCGCCGCCGACGCCCGTGTGCCGATCCGAGATTCGCGGGGCCAGCGCGGCCGGGTCGGCCGGCGCCGACTCGGCGAAGCAGTCGACGTAGACGTAGTCGTTGCCGAGACCGTGCATCTTCACGAACTTCATCATGAGTTTCACTGTAGCAGAGTGCCGGCGGCGGCGGCATGGCCCGGGCTCAACGCTTCAGCTCCGATCGCATGGCAGCCCGCGCGGCGGAGGGCTCGCTTCGCTGGGCCTGGAGTTTTTGGACCGCCGCGGCGAGGGTGGGGAAGGCCTCGGTCGACGTGACCGGTTCGCCGAGCGTACCGTCCACGTGGACGAGCAGGAACTGCCCGCTCGCGCCGCCGAGCAGCCGCTTCATTGCCGGCAGCTGCGTCTCCGACTCCCCCATGATCGGCCGGAAGGTGAGTTGGATGTTGGAATCGAGGTCGACCTCCCCCGCGCCGACCAGGCTGATCGCGTCGCCGGAGAGTTCGATCGCGTCGAGGTAGGCCCGCGGCCCTTCGATCCGGAAGTCGACGGTGCCACTCTCGAAGGCGGTACGGTCCGGCGCCTTGACGCGGAGAATCTTCAGGAGCGCGACGATCACCGGCAGCTCGTAGAGGTCGGCATCCCGCAGCCGGAGTTGGCCGCGGCCCGAAAGCGAATGCGTGCCGGCGCGCGACCCGCTCACCTCGACCGCGCCATGCACCCGGCCGCGGGACGACGTCGGGCCGGCGGAGAGATCGGCCCCCAGCCGGCCCAGGTCGGCGTCGGCCAGAGCCATGGCGACGGTGAACCGCCCCCCGTCGCCGGCTGCCACGCTGCCGTCAAGCTGCATGGTGCCGCCGCCGATGCGGCCGGTGAGCCGGCGGGCCCCCCCGTCGCCGCCCGCGGCCGCCGCCCCAAAGCGGGCGCCGGCCGGATCGATCAAAAGCGGCCCGCGCACGCTCGTCACCTGGAGCCCGCGCCAGATCGCACTGTCGATCGCGATCTCGCCGAGCGACCGCCAGGTTCCGCCGTCGCTCGTACCCCGCAGCCGGATGCCGCCGTGCACGTGCTCGAGCGGCACGCCGACATCGAGCGCGGCCTGTTCCATGTCGAGCTGCATGTCCCAGGCCGCGGCGGCCGGCCCGGGCACCAGTTCCGTGCGGCCACCGGCCAGCGCGACCTCGCGCGGCGCGGTGGTGTAGATGTCGAGCGCGCCGTCGACCGACAACAGGCCCTTGAGCCGCACGCCGGAGACGGCCTCCTGGAGGCCGGCCGGAAGCGCGAGGAGCACGTCGTGGTCGGCCCGAAAGCGGTCGGCCGTGAGCCGCTCGAAGGAAACATGCCAGCCGCCGTCGGGCGTGAACCGGCAGCTGCCCTCGGTGGACACGGTCGTCCGGGCGTGCACCCCGCGGATTCCCTCGAATCGCAACAGCCCGTCCTTCCAGGAGAGCCGCCCGCGGAGTTGCTCGAGCCGGTAGGGAAACCAGGCCGGCTCGATCGACACGGTGTCGCCCACCGGCGTGGCGTCGAGCTCCACCGTCGTGCGGCGCTCTCCCACGCGGTGGCGAACGCGGGCCGTGAACTCGGCCGTGCCGCGCGGATCGACGTCGTCCCAGATCCGCCGCATCCCGGAAGGCAACGCGTCGCGGAGCTCCGGCTCGAGCACGACGCCCGTTCCCGTGAGGTGAAGCGTCAGCTCGTCGCCTCCCGCGGCGTCCTGCTCGAGGCTGCCGGTGCACCGCACGATCCCCGTGTCGTTGGTTCCGGTCACGTCGCGGATCGTCCAACGCCGGCCCTCCATCCGGATGCTGCCGGTGACGTTCGAGAGCGGATAGGGGAAGCCCGCGTAGGCGAGCGTGCAGCGGTTCAGGCGGATGCCCAGCGTGTTGAGGAATCCCCGCTCGAGCCGCGGGTCGCGGTCGTGCCGGAAGACGAAGTCCGCCGTGCCGGTGGCCCGCAGCGTGCGGACGATGTCGGCCTGCCGGGCCGGCAGGGCGGCCAGGAGCGCCTCGTCGATCCGCATCCCCTCCCCGCGGACCTCGATCCGGCCGGGCGCACCGGGCGTGGCCGCATCGAGCGTGCCCTCGACATGCACCGGATGACCGCCCGCCATGCCGGTGAGGTGCATCTTCACCTCGCCCGCCTCGTAGGTGACGGTGCCGACCGTGCGGTCGACGCGGTAGGGAAACCGGTAGTAGGTGAGCGAGACGTTGCGGCATCGCACCGCGAACTCCGGGATCATCACGCCCGCCCGCCGGACGAGGCGGGTCCTGAGGTCGACCTCGCCGGCCGGCAGGAGCTTGCTCCAGTGCGACGCCAGCGAGGCGGGCAGGAACGGCTCCCAGTGGCGACCCACGATCAGCCGCTCGGCCTCCAGCAGGCAATCGAAGTCGGCGTCGACCACCCAGCCCGCCATCTGGCCCGAGGCCCGCAGGAGCGTGGACCCGGAAT
>CAXNGP010000070.1:0-8186 GCA_964201845.1 Pirellulales bacterium | reverse complement strand
GTCACGACAGAGGTCCTCGCGGACGTCGACGATCAACGCCTCGACGGCACCGCAGTCGCGCGCCTTCTTGAGGGTCGCCTGCCGGTCCTCGCAGGGCTGCCCGAGGTCGACGTACACCGCGACCACGTCGAACCCCTCCTCGATCAGCCAACCGAGGATCACCGACGTATCCAGCCCGCCGGAATAGGCGAGCACGCATTTCTTCTTCATCGCATCTCCAGCCGGATCAGACCTCGTGCACCAGGGCCATATTGTGGCCGCCCGTCCCGAAACCGGAACCCGCCACCAGCAAAATCCGGTCGCCACGCTGCAGCCGCCCCTCGCGGAGCCCCCAGGTGCAGACGTGGTCGAGCAGGGCCAGCGTGTCGGTCGCCATGGCTCCTGCCAGCGGTGTCACGCCCCAGTAGAGCGCCATCTGCCGAAGGGTGGCCGGGTTGTCCGAGATGCCCACGGTCGGGACGGCGCCCCGCCGCTTCGAGCGGGCGATCGCGGTCAGCCCCGACTTGCTCGCGACCACGAACAGCTTGGCGTCGAGCTCGCCGGCGATCCGGCTCGCCCCGTCGACCACGGCCTGCGTGATCGGGTGCAGCCCGTCGACGAGGAACTCGGGAGAGGGCAGAAACTCCTGCACGGGCACCCCGGCCGAGCCGCGCTCGGCCAGGAACCGCCCCTCCATGTACCGCCACCGATCGGCCAGATACTGCCGCTCCGTCTCGCGGGCGATCCGCCGCATCATCTCCACGACCAGCCGCGGGTGCTCGCCGATGGCGGTCTCGCCGGAGAGCATGCAGGCGTCGGCCCCGTCGAGAATCGCGTTGGCCACGTCGGTGGCCTCGGCCCGCGTGGGGCGGCGGGCATGCTGCATGCTGTCGAGCATCTGCGTGGCCACGATCACGGGTTTCTGGTACCGCTGGCAGGCGCGGATGATCCGCTTCTGCACCATCGGCATGCTGGCCACGTCGGTCTCCACGCCGAGATCGCCGCGGGCGACCATCACCGCGTCGGCCGCCTCCACGATCGACTCCAGGTTGTCGATCGCCTCCCGCTTCTCGATCTTGGCGACGACCCGCGCCAGGGAGCCGCGGGTGCGGAGCAGTTCCTTGAGGAGCTTGACCTCGACGGCGGACCGCACGAACGACAGGCTCACGAAGTCGATCCCGGCCGCCGCGGCCCACTCCGCATGCTGCCAGTCGGCCGGACTCATGGCCGCGACCGAGAGCCGCACGCCCGGCAGGTTCACGCCCTGCCGGCTCCGGACGGTGCCTCCTTGCACGACGCGGCAGCGGACGTGGGTGGCGTTCCGCTCCGTGACCACGAGGCTGATCGTCCCGTCGGCGAGCATCACCGGGTCGCCGGGGGAGAGCTCGTCGACGAGCGGCTCGTAGGTGACCGTCAGCTGCCCGGGCCCGTGGCCTTCGGTGCCGCGCACGAACGTGACGTGCTCCCCCTCCGCCAGTTCGATCGCGCCGCCCGGCAGTTCACCGAGCCGGATCTTCGGGCCGGCCAGGTCGGCCAGCACGCCCACCGGGCGGGCCAGCTCCTCGGAGACTCGCCGGATTCGCGCGAGCGACTCGGCGTGCTCCTCCATCGAGCCATGGGCCATGTTGAGGCGGAACACGCCGACGCCGGCCTCGACGAGGCCGCGGATCGCCTCCTCGGCCCGCGAGGCGGGGCCGAGCGTGGCCACGATCTTGGTGCGGACGATCTCCGGGGGCATCGGCGAGGCGGAAGACATGGCGGGCATCCTGCGGCGGGAGGGGAGGGGCGCCCAGAAGGGCCCGAATGGTACCATCCCCGGCGCGCGGCGCGGGCCGCCCACGCAACCGGTGAGGCTCGACCATGTGGCACGGCAGACGGGTGATCGTCGCGGGCGGAACGGCGGGGTTCGGCCTGGTGCTCGGCCGGCACCTGGCCCGGGCCGGTGGCCGTGTGCTGCTGGTCGGTCGCTCGAGCGAGGGCGTCCGCCGGGCGCTCGAGCTCTGCCAGCGCGACGGCGGCGCGGCGGCCGGGGCCCGCGGTCTGGCTGCCGACCTGGCGCGGCCGGGGGAAGGGGAACGGGTCGTGGCGGAGGGTCTGCGGCTGCTCGGCGGAGTCGACGACGTTTTTTTCTGCGTGGGCCGCTCCGGACGGGCGGCCACACTGCGTGCGGGTCGCGCGCTGGTTGCCGAGTTCCTCGACGCCAATCTGCTGTCGGCCGTCGAACTGACCGAGGCCGCGGCGGACCACGTCGCCGCCGCCCGGGGCCAGCTGGTGTTCATCGGCAGCCTCGCCGGCAAGCTGGTCACGCCCTTCATGGGGCCCTACGCGGTGGCGAAGTCGGCCCTAGCCGCCTACGCCGATGCCGTGCGACTCGAACTCGAACCGCGAGGCGGCCACGTCCTCCTCGTCTCGCCCGGACCGATTGCCCGGGCAGCCGACGATCCCGCCGCCGAGCGAGCGGCCGATCGCTATGCCGCCGAGATCGCGGCGGCCGGCCTACCCCCGGAGGCGAGCCGGCCCGGGGGCACCGGCCGGCTCGCGCCGCTCGATCCCGAGGCGCTTGCCGCGGCGGTCCTCCGCGCCTGCCACCAGCGCACCCGCGAACTGGTGGTTCCCCGCAAGGCGGGGCTCCTGGCCGGTCTCATTGAATGGTTCCCCAACTGGGGCCGGCGGCTCCTGCGGTAGGGGCGGGCCCAAAAAGCCCTGCAATCCGCGAGATTCGCATTTTTTCTCCGCGGTCGCACCGATTGGTTGAGACGCGATCGCCCGGGCGGTATCCTTCCCCCAGCTTGCCCAGGCTTCCAAGGATGGAGGTTCGTCGCACGGTCGTGTCGCGACGCTGGCCCCCCGCTCGTCCATTCCGAGGAGAAGCCGATGATCGCGAAGTTTTTCAGCCGTGGCCGCAAGCAGCATGCCCGACGGGCGCGGGAGATCGCCCGCCGTCAGACCGCCGAACGGCAGCGGTCCTATGGCGGCGAGCGGCTGGAAGGTCGGCAGCTCCTGGCCAACACCGTCGGCCTGATCACCAACAACGTGGCCGAAGCCTTCGGCGGCTACACGCTGTTCGCGCCGTCGCTCTCGACCACCACCTACCTGATCGACCAGGAAGGCCACGAGGTCAAGCGCTGGACGAGCGGCTCCACGCCGATGACGGCCGAGTTGCTTCCCGACGGGAGCCTGATTCGAGCTGGCCGCGTCGCCACGCAAGTCGGCCCCAACAAGGCCTGGGCGCCGGGCACCTCCGGTCGGATCGAGAAGTTCAACTGGGACGGCGACCTCGTCTGGTCGTACACGCTGGCCACCCAGGACGCCCACCTCCATCACGACTTCGAGGTGATGCCCAACGGCAACGTGCTGATGATCGCCTGGGAGCGGAAGACCTACGCCGAGGCGGTGGCCGCCGGTCGGGATCCCAACGACGTGCCGATCGCCCCGGGCACCGGCGGCGTGCGCGAGCTCTGGCCCGACATGCTGATCGAGGTCCGGCCCAACCAGCCGGCCGCCGGCCAGACCTACGCTGAAGGGGGCGATGTCGTCTGGCAGTGGCACCTCTGGGACCACCTCGTGCAGGACATCGATCCCACCAAGGCCAACTATGGCAACGTCGCCGCCAACCCGCAGCTCGTCGACATCAACTACTACTTGACCGGCGACGGCATGGGGGGCGTGCCCGCCGATTGGACGCACTTCAACTCGGTCAACTACAACCCCGAACTCGATCAGATCGTCGTCTCGCCCCGCGAGTTCGGCGAACTCTGGATCATCGACCGCAGCACGACGACCGCCGAAGCGGCGGGCCGCACGGGCGGCCGGGCCGGCCGCGGCGGCAGCCTGCTCTACCGGTGGGGCAATCCGGCGGCCTACAAGTCGGGCTCGGCCGCCGACCAGCAACTGTTCTACCAGCACGACCCGCAGTGGATCCGCCCCGGCCTGCCGGGAGCCGGCAATCTGCTGGTCTTCAACAACGGCTGGAATCCGAACCCGAGCCTGCCGAGCTATTCGAGCGTGCTCCAGCTCTCGCTCCCCGCCAACACCGCGCAGTGGTATCTGAGCGACCGACGCTCCTCGTCGAGCGCAGCCGCCACGGCCTTCAACACCGGGGTCGTGCCCGCCAGCTGGGTGCCGCTCGCGGGTGACTGGGACGACGACGGTTCCGAATCGATCGGCTATTACGACCCGACCGGGAAGACGTTTCGCCTCTACGACTCCGCCAACGACACGACCCCCACCACGATCGACGCCTCGGGCGTCGCCGCGGCCGGCTGGGTGCCGCTGGCCGGCGACTGGAACGGCGATGGCTTCCACACCGTCGGCTTCTTCGACCCCACCACCAATCGCTTCCGTCTGAGCAACGCGGTGGGTTCCTTCGCGACCAACCCGGCGTCGGGGCTCGTGGAGTTCACCGCCTCGCTGCCCAACGGCCGCCGCCTGCCCCCCGGATTGCGGCCGGTCGTCGGCGATTGGAACGGTGACGGCACCGACAATGTCGGCGTCTACAACCGGGCCGACAACGTGTTTCGGCTGAGCGCCGGCGTGGACCGCTGGCTGCAGCCCCGCGAGGGCCTGATCGTGTTCCGGGCGAACCTGCCCTACCTGCTGCCGCCACGCTGGCAGCCCGTGGCCGGCGACTGGGATGGCGACGGCCGCGACACGACCGGACTCTACGACCCCGTGGCCCGGACCTGGTATCTGAACAACCGGGTCAACGGCTCGACGACCAGGGTCTTCACCGTCACCACCGCCTACGCGGCCCCGGCGTGGCGACCCGTGGCCGGCGATTGGAACGGCGACGGCATCGACACCACCGGGCTCTTCAACCCCGGCTTTGCCGAGGCGGGATACGCGAAGCCGGGCCGTGCCTTCGGCCCGACCACCCCGAACTGGCGCTACGTCGGGACGCCGCGCTCGAGCTTCTTCGCCCGGATCATCTCGGGCATGCAGCGGCTGCCCAACGGCAACACGCTGATCAACGAGGGGACGGAGGGGCGGTTCTTCGAGGTCACGCCGGCCGGCAAGATCGTCTGGGAATACATCAATCCGGTGATCGGCCGAAACCCGGGCGACGTGCTCTACCAGGGCCAGCGGGCCCAGCTCGCCGCGATCGGGATCCCCGACACCTACCAGAACTTTGTATTCCGGGCCCAACGCTACGCCGCCGACTACCCCGGCTTGGCGGGCCGCAACCTGACGCCCGGCAACCCCATCGAGCGCTACGCCGAGGGAGCCGACACGATCGGCCGGTTCTCGCCGACCGACAGTCGAGCCCAGCTCAACAACCGCAACATCGGCTCGAACACGGGCGTCGTGCAGGCTTCGCTGCCGACGCTCTCGGGCGCGTGGCGCTGGGTGGCCGGCGATTGGAACGGCGCGGACGGCAACGGGGGGCGCCGCGACTCCCTCGGGGCCTACAACGCCGTGACCCGTCGGGTGCGGCTCTATCCCGACAATGCGGCCGCGCAGGTGATCGCGTTCTCGGTTCCGGCGGACGTTCCGACCGACGCGGTGCCGGTGGCTGGTGACTTCGACGGCGATGGCGTCGACACCGTGTCGCTGTTCGCCCCGAGCCTCGGCCGGTGGTACATCAACAACAATCCCACCGGCTGGACCACGGCCAACTCGTTCGCCGTCGGTGCCGTGCCCGCCTACGTGCGGCCCCTGGCGGGCGACTGGGACGACGACGGAATCGACGGCATCGCCGTCTACGACCCGTTTGAAAAGAAGCTGTATCTCAACAACCGGACCAACGGTGACCGCTCGGCCGAGCAGCAGGTGACGTTTGCCTGGGCAGGCACGAACTGGCTCGCGCTGGCGGGCGACTGGGACGGGGACGGCCGGAGCACGATCGGGTTCGTCGATCCGACCACCTCCGTCTGGCGGCTGAGCAACCGGCTCGACGGCACCACCGCCGACCTGTCGGTGTTCACCTGGAGCCTGCCCGCGGGCTGGCAACCGCTGGCCGGCGACTGGAACGGCCGAGGCGGCATCAGCAGCTGACGGCCGACGATGGCGATTCCCCCTCCTTCCGCAGGATGCGGCGGGCGGAGTCAGCGGAGGCCGAAACCTGTCTTCTTCGACAGGGGGCCCACGCAACCGCCGGCTCGGGGTAGACCTATGGGTCCTGCCCCGCGCCTCCCTCCTGCCGTCATGCGTTCTTTCCGCGTCGCCGCGCTGCTCGCTGTTTCGTGCTCCCTGCTGGCGGTGCTGCTCGCGTCGCGAAGCGGCGCCACCCGCGTCGAGCCGAACTCGGCCGGCGCCCCGCCGGCCCCCGCGGCCGTGGAGCGCGACATGCCCGCGGCGGGGCGGGGCTCCCAGCCGGCGCAGGACAGGCCCCGGGCCGCCGGCGCCACGGCGGAAACCAAGGGGCCGTGGGGCACCCTGCAGTCATTTCCCGTCTTCATCGCGGCCCCCGACTGGATCCTGGAGACGTTCCCGCTGCCGTCGGCGGTCACCGCCTGGACGTTCCGGGGACTCTCGTCGGAGGAAGTGGCTGCCGTGATCGATCGCCCCGGCTTGCCGGAGCCCGCGGCCGCCGAGCTGCTCGACGAGTCACGCTGGCAGGTCATGGACGACGTGATTCGCGTCCTGCCGAGCAACCCGACGGTTCGCTCGCTGCCCCCGGACGTGCGCGGGGCCATCTATGACGTGCTCTCCCAATGGGAGGAGAACGAGTTCCAGCACTCCCCGTATTACATCCCGGACAACGATGCCCGCGGCTGGCTCGCACAGACGGGCCTGCCGGAACACCTCATCGATCTGGTCGCCCGCACCGCCTATCCCGTCGGACAAACCAGCTGCTTCAGCGATCTACCGCTGCTCGTGGCGGCGACCTCCAACTATGCGGAGGGACGATCGCTGCTCAAGGCCCTGAGCCGCACCCAGACCATGATCCTCCGGGTCAGGCTCGACAGGCAGACGGATGTCGCCCGGGTGCGGGATTACTGGTCCGCGGGTCCCGCGAATGCCAAGGACTTCCTCCCGCTCCTCGAATCGATCACGACCAACGACGACGTGCGCCACCTCGACGTCGTGCACTTGCTGCCCCCGACCGCCCGAAAGCTGCTCTACACGTTTCCGACCCCCTCGATGGCGATCAGTGGCCGCTACCCCGACTGCCACTGGACGAGCCTCAACTTTTTCAACCCGGTGCCGGAAGCCCGGCTGGCGGACGTCGCCGGGGCCACGATGTTCACGCTCGAGAATCTCCATCCCGCCGAGCCTCCCTTCGCCTACGGCGACGTGCTGTTCATGCTCGACGAGGAGGGCAACGCCATCCACTCGTGCGTCTATCTCGCCGACGACTACGTCTACACCAAGAACGGCGCCAACGTACTCAGCCCCTGGCTGATCATGAAGCTCGCCGACGTGCGAGACCGTTACAGCCGCCGCGGCCCGGTGGAACTGAAGATCTACCGCCGGTAGCCGTGGATCCGCCCCCGCGATAGGCTTTCAACTCGAGGCTGCGGCTCCCGCGGCCCGGTTCGAAACACCCGGAGAGCGCGCGATGGGACAGGCGGCAGAGGCATTCGTCGGGATCGGCAAGATCGGTTTCGAGGGTCCCGCGTCGAAGAACATGCTGGCCTTCCGGCACTACGACGCCGACGCGCTCGTGGAAGGCAAGCCGATGCGGGACCACCTCCGCTTCGCGGTCTCCTACTGGCACGCGTTTCGGGGCACCGGCGGCGACCCGTTCGGCCCCGGCACGATGATCCGCCCCTGGGAAACCGATGGTGACTCGCTCGCCATGGCCCTCCGCCGCGTCGACGTGGCCTTCGAGTTCCTGGAGAAGCTCGGCGTGGGCTTCTACTGCTTCCACGACCGCGACGTCGCGCCGGAGGGCACGAACCTCGCCGAGAGCAACCGCAACCTCGACGCCGTCGCCGACCGGCTCCTGGAGCACCAGACCCGCACCGGCATCAAGTTGCTGTGGGGCACCGCCAACCTGTTCTCGAACCGCCGCTACGTGCACGGCGCCGCCACCAGCCCGAACGTCGAGTCGTTCGCGTTCGCCGCGGCCCAGGTCAAGAAGGCCCTCGAGGTGACCCTCCGCCTCGGCGGCGATGGCTACGTGTTCTGGGGCGGCCGCGAGGGCTACCAATGCCTCTGGAACACCGACATGAAGCGGGAGCTCGACCACCTGGCGGCCTTCATGCACATGGCGGTCGACCACGCCAAGGCGATCGGCTTCACGGGCCAGTTCTATTTCGAGC
>CAXNGP010000069.1:0-8206 GCA_964201845.1 Pirellulales bacterium | reverse complement strand
GAGCCAGCCCTGGAGCAACTTCTGCCGGTAGTCCCAGACGGCAGCCCAGTTCCACTCGTAGTCGACCCGCGCGAAAGCGGCTGCCACGGCGGCGGTGAAGGCCGCGACGACGATCACGTGGGCAAGCCAGCGGGACATGAAGTGAGCGTACCACGCGGGGCGGCCTGTTCGCACGCAGCTCAGGCTTGCCCGTGCCAAGCGAGCGGCGTTGATGGCCGAGCGAAGCCAGGATGGCGAGAGCGAGGCCAGCATCGAGCGAGCGAAGGGCAGGATGCCCTGAGCGAGCGTCCGCCGAGCTGGCACGGGCAAGCCTGAGCAGGCCCATCGAGGGCCAGGCCATCACTCGAAGAAGAAGGGAATGGCTTCTTTCTCAAAGAACGCCTTCTCGGCGGCGAGGAACTCGTGGCCGAGCCTCTCGAAGCCGCCGGCGGCGCGGAACCGGTGCAGAAACTCGTCGATCTGCTGTTTCAGCGCGTCGTCACCGCGGCGGAGGCCCACCGCCCAGCTCTCCTCGCGTAACGGACGCAGCAACGCCCGGGTCGTGTCGGGGTGTCGTACGTGGCTGTGGTAGACCGAGATGGCGTCGTAGATGAACGCGTCGGCCTTGCCCTGGGCCACCTCCATCACGGCGGCCGACTCCTTGTCGAGGACGAGCACGCGGGCCTGCTTCAGGGCGGTGGCCGCATACTGGTGGCCGGTCGTGCCCTTCTTGACCACCACCGCCCGCCCCGGGGTGTCGAGGTCGGCAGCCGACTGGACCGACGACTTGGTCGCCACCAGCATGGCCAGCCCCGTCTTCAAGTAGGGCTCCGAGAAGGCGATCGACCGGGCCCGCTCGGGCGAGGCGGTCATCGAGGAGATGATGCAGTCGATCTTGCCCGTCTTGAGCGCCGGGATCAGGCCGTCGAAGGCGACGTTCTCGATCACGAGCTCGCGGCCGAGGTCCGCTGCGAGCGCCTCGGCCAGACGCACGCTCACGCCGGTCGGATTGCCGGCCTGGTCGGTCATCTCGAACGGCGGATACGACAACTCCATGCCGACCCGGAGGGGCTCGGCGCCGGCAGCCAGAGTGGTCGCGAGCAGGAGAACAAACAGCATCGGCCAGGGACGCATCGTGCGGCCTCGCGAGCGGACGGAGAGACCCCACCACGATACCGCGCCCGCTCAGGCGGCGCGGCGATTTGCGGCGGCCGGCGCCGCGGCCGCGGAAACGGGGATCATCCGGGCGTGCCGGACCAGCCGGTAGCTGCGGCCCCGCCAGTGGACGTGTCTGACGGCGAGCGGCGCGAACCAGCCGGCCAGATACACGGCATCCTTGAGCGGAATGGCGGCGGCGTGGCGGAGCGAGGGCCACGAGCCGCGGAGCATCCGCGCGGCCGCCGCCTCCAGCAGGATCCGGCCCAGCACCAGCGGCGGCACGAGCGCGGCCCAGGGCGTGGCGAGCAGGGCGGCAGCCCAGGGCAGCGGGTTCAACAACAGTTCCAACGGATACGCCGCCGGCGCGATCCGGATCCGGCAGGCCGCGTGCCGCACGTGCCGCTGCCAGAGCCCCCGCCACGACCAGCGGCGGTGCACGATCCGCACCGGCACCGGCGAAAGCCGCACCTGCCACCCGGCCGCCGCCACAAGCCGCGCGAGCGCCGAATCGTCGGCCGCGTTGTCCCGCACCGCCTGGATGCCGCCGGCGTCGGCGAGCGCCTGCCGGCGCACCCACTCTCCCTTGCCGTTGACCGCATGCTGGCCCGTGAGCAGGGTCGCGCCGATCGCGAGCACGCCCGCCAGGTCGTTGTAGTGGAGGTTCTCGATCGCCGCGGGCAGCGACTCCTCGCCGATGCCCGCCACGGCCTGGTAGGCCATCCCGACCCGCGGGTCGTCGAAGGCGGGCAGGACGCGGCCCACCTCGTCGGGGGCGACGCGGACATTTGAGTCGGAGAGCAGGATCAGGTCGTGCCGGGCATGCGGCAGCAGCCGCTCCTGCAGGCCGACCTTGGGGTTGGGTGCGTCGTCGTTGGCCCCGCTGACGATCGTGACATCGCGGTCGGGATGACGGCGGGCGATGCGGCGGACCAGCGCCAGGGCGGGGTCGGCGGGGTCGGCCGCGCCGAACACGAGTTGCAGCGGCTCGTGGTCAAGCCTGAAGAAGGAGATCAGGTTGCGCTCGAGGTCGTCGTCCGCACCGCAGAGCGGCTTGATCACCGTGACGCCCCGGCGGGCGACGGTCACGCGCGGCCGCACCGCATGCAAGGCCCGCCACGCCGCGACCAGCAGCCAGGCCAGCGCGAACAGGCTGAAGCTGGCGGCGGCGAGGAGGACGGCGATCGTGGTCGCGGCGGACATGGCGCAGCGGGGGAGGAGGTCCGACGGGGCCCATGCCTCGAGCCCCACCGATGCGGGGCGGGAAAATACGCTGCGCCGCCGGCTGCTTCAACGCCAACCACCGGCCGGCAATCGGCCCTGGCGCGGGGCGTGTTATGCTCCCGCCGACCTGATCGTTTTCCATCAACCAGCCAGATCGGCCCGGCCTCCCGCCGCGGCCTGAGCCCCATCCAAGGAGTCACCATGTCCCTCAGTCGCCGTTCGCTCCTGGCCTCGTCCGCTGTGCTGGCCGGGGCGGCCGCCGTCCGGGCGCGGGCCGATGCTCCGGCCACGGCCGCCGCGTCGTGGCCCATGCCACCCCAGCCGGAACAGGGCCTGCTGTTCTCCTGCAAGTATGGGATGACGAAGGGGAAGTCGATCGAGGAGCGACTCACGAGCGCCCGCGAGGCCGGGATGGACGGCGTCGATTTCGACGAGGCCGGCTCCTTCACGGCCGAACAGGTGCGGAAGGCGGCGATCGACACCGGCGTGTTCATCCACGGGGCGATCAACCACGGCCACTGGGGCAAGACGCTCTCCAGCGCCGACGCCAAGGTGCGGGCCGAGGGCCTCGCGAACCTGAAGCACTGCATTCGCGTCTCGCACGCCGCCGGCGGCAGTGGCGTGTTGCTGGTGATCGGCAAGGCGGACGACGGTCCGGAAGGGGGCGACCGGGCCCGCGAGGAGATCAAGAAGGCGATCCCGCTGGCGGCGGCGCTGGGCCAGCGAATCCTGTTCGAGAACGTGTGGAACGGGATGTATTACAAGGACGACGGCCCGCGGGATCAGAGCGTGAAGCCCTGGGCCGACTACATCGACAGCTTCAACAGTCCCTGG
Source organism: Pirellulales bacterium (assembly GCA_964201845.1). Lineage (GTDB taxonomy): Bacteria > Planctomycetota > Planctomycetia > Pirellulales > UBA1268 > QWPN01. The sequence goes on along the minus strand of CAXNGP010000069.1, from coordinate 5,014 downwards.
GTGGGCGCGTTCTTCGACCTGGGCAACCACGCTCGCTACGGCAACGTGGCCCAGTGGGTGCGGGAACTGGGACCCCGGATCGCCAAGCTTGACATCAAGGGCTACTCCAACGCCAAGGCCGACGCCGAGGGCAAGTGGAAGGGCTTCGTCGACATCACCGCCGGCGACATCGACTGGGCTTCCGTCCGGGCGGCCCTCAAGGAGATCGGGTTCACCGGCTGGGTATCGGCGGAGGTCGGGGGCGGCGACACCGCGCGGCTCAAGACGGTGCTCGACCAGATGAAGAAGGCCCTGATCGGCTGAGGCCGCCACCCGGAATGCTATAACAGGGCCGCCGGGAACGGCCTCCCGGCCGTCGCTGTTTGCGCCTTCGTCGCTTTCTTGCAGGAGCCTTTCCGTGTCTTCGCGATCAACCGTCGAGCCCTCGTCGCCGATCTACCGCGGGCCGCTGCCCCACGTGACCACGGTCGAGCGGGTGCCCGTGACCGTCTACGAGCAGCCGGGCGACGCCAGCCGGGCGGTGGCCCGCGAGATCGCCGACCTCGTGACGAGCCGGGCGGCCGCCGGCAAGAAGACCGTGCTCGGTCTGGCGACCGGCAGCACGCCGGTGGGCGTCTACGACGAACTCATCCGGCTCCACAAGGAGGATGGGATCTCCTTCAAGACCGTCGTCACCTTCAACCTCGACGAATACTGGCCGATCGCCCCCGACGCCCTCCAGAGCTACCACCGCTTCATGCGGGAGCACCTCTTCGACCACGTGGACATCCCGGCCGACGCGATCCACATTCCCGACGGCACCCTCTCCCGGGGCGACGTCCTGGCCGCCTGCGGCCGGTATGAGGAGCGGATCCGTGAGGCCGGCGGCATCGACCTGCAGATCCTCGGTATCGGTCGGACGGGCCACATCGGCTTCAACGAGCCCGGCAGCGCCCTCGACAGCCGCACCCGCCTGATCACGCTCGACAGCGTGACCAGGTCCGACGCGGCGAGCGACTTCTTCGGCGAGTGGAACGTGCCCCGGCAGGCGATCACGATGGGCGTGGGCTCGATCATGGATGCCCGCCGCGTGATCCTGCTGGCCTTCGGCGAGCACAAGGCGAAGATCGTCCGCAAGGCGGTGGAGGAGCAGCCCTGCATCCACGTCTCGGCCAGCGCGCTGCAGCAGCACGCCGACGCGAAGTTCGTGCTCGACGGGGCGGCCGCGTCGCAACTCACGCGGTTCGAGTCGCCCTGGCTCGTGGGGCCGCTGGAGTCGCTGGGGCTGGAGTGGACCGACGCGCTGGTCCGCAAGGCCGTGATCTGGCTGGCCCTCAAGCTCGACAAGCCGATCCTCAAACTGATCGACGAGGACTACAACGAACACGGCCTCCAGGATCTGCTCTCGAACCGGGGCCGCGCCTACGACCTCAACATCGAGGTCTTTCGGGCGATGCAGGACACGATCACGGGCTGGCCGGCCGGCGGGCCGGGCAAGCCCCGGCGGCTGCGGGTGGCCGGGGGCAAGGACTCGCCCCGGGCGGCGGAGTTTCCCAAGCGGATCGTGGTCTTCAGCCCGCATCCCGACGACGATGTGATCAGCATGGGGGGCACCTTCATCCGCCTCTGCGAGCAGGGGCACGAAGTGCACGTCGCCTACCAGACGAGCGGCAACATCGCCGTCTGGGATGAGTCGGCGGATCGCCATGTCGACTTCGTGGAGGAATTCTGCCGGGCCTTCGGCGTGGGCACGATCGTCTCGCCGGGTGAGCGGGCCGCCGGCGACATCGCCGAGCGGGTTCGGTCCTTCCTCAAGAGCAAGCCGGCCGGTGCGGTCGACATCCCGGAGCTGCAGGCCGTCAAGGGGCTGATCCGGCGGACGGAGGCCCGGGCGGCGGCCCGCTACTCGGGCGTGCATCCCGACCGGATCCACTTCCTGGATCTGCCCTTCTACGAGACGGGGCGGGTCCGCAAGAACCCGATCGGGCCCGAGGACGTCGCCATCACGGCCCGGCTGCTCGACGCGGTGAAGCCCCATCAGGTCTATGCCGCCGGCGACCTGTCCGACCCGCACGGCACGCACCGCGTCTGCCTGGCGGCGGTGTTCGCCGCGCTCGAGGAACTCGCCGGCCGCGACTGGGCGAAAGGCTGCGAGTGCTGGCTCTACCGGGGCGCCTGGCAGGAGTGGGCGCCGCACGAGATCGACATGGCGGTGCCGCTCTCGCCCGACGAGGTGGAGCGGAAGCGGATGGCGATCTTCAAGCACGAGAGCCAGAAGGACCGGGCGGTGTTTCCCGGGCCGACCGATCCCCGGGAGTTTTGGCAGCGGGCCGAGGATCGCAACCGCGACACGGCGAGGCTCTACGACAAACTCGGCCTGCCGGAGTACGAGGCGATCGAAGGTTTCGTGTTGCGGCGCGGGTGAGCCGGAGTCGTGGAGCCGTGGCGTGAACTCGATGTTCGACCTTCCTGGGTGGGCTCGGGGTTGCCAATGCCCCGTCGGCCGGACGTTCGCTCCGGGCATCCTGCCCTCCGCTCACTCGATGCTGGCTGCGCGTCGGCATCCTGCCTGCGCTTGCCAACAACGCCGGCTCCAGGGCACCGGCAACCCCTCGCGGGCCGCCTGAGTAGTGTTTGGTTTCACATTTTCTGAAGAGGCTCAAATCTATGAAGCGGCTTGCAGGGCTCGTGCTTGTCGGTGTGGTGGTCGCGGCCGCGGCGGTGGCCGAGGAGCCGGCCGTGTTTGTGGGCGACGCCGCCTCCGGGTGGCGGGAACTTCGGTTCGACGAATTCGTCAACGCCAACGGTGACGACGACACCTGGACTACCGAAGGCGGCGTGATCAAGTGCACCGGGAAGCCGGTGGGCGTGCTCAAGTCGAAGCAGGAGTTCACGAACCTGGAGTTGTCGCTCGAGTGGCGGCACTTGGCCGCCGGCAACTCGGGCGTGTTCCTCTGGGCGCCGCCGGCCGTGTTCGAGAACCTGCCCAAGGGCAAGTTGCCCGGCGGCGGGATCGAGGTCCAGATCCTCGACCATGGCTTCAAGACGAACTACGAAAAGGGGGGCCGCAAGGCCGACTGGTTTACGACCAACGGCGACGTGTTTCCGGTGGGCTCGTCGAAGATGAAGCCCTTTCCGCCGCTGTCGCCCAACGGGAGCCGCAGTTTTCCGCGGGCCGAGCACAGCAAGGGCAGCCCTGAGTGGAACCACTACTACGTCCGGGCGGTGAACGGCGAGGTGCGGCTCTGGGTCAACGGCCACGAGGTGTCGGGCGGCAGCGACTGCCGGCCGGCGACGGGGCACCTGTGCCTGGAATCCGAGGGACTGCCCGTCGAGTTTCGCAACCTGCGGATCCGCGAACTGCCGTAGGCAAGACCTCGTTGTCCTCCGGGCGCTGGACGACTGCCGTAGGCTTGAGCTTTCCGGCCCAGGATGCTCCGCCATGGTCCGATGGACTTGCCTGACTCTGATCGCCGTCCTGGCCGTGGCGGCTTCGTCGACGCCGGGGATCTCCGCCCCGGCCGGCGAGCCGCGGTGCCTGGTCATTGACGTGTTCGCGGCCTCGACCGACGAAGCGGTCGGGCCCGTGGTGACACGGCTGGAGGCGTTTGCAGCGGAGCGGGGCGGGATCACCGTCGTGAGGCGGTTCGTGGACACCGTGCCGGGGGACCAGGCGGCGCTGGCCGCGGCGGCGGGGAAGCACGGGTTTGCCGCCGACGCGCTGCCGATTGTGCTCGCCTGCGGCGCGGCGGTTTCGGCCGCCCGGGAGCCGGCCGCGGTCATCGCCCGCGTCGAGGCCGCGTGCCGGATCGAGGTCTACACGCGACGGGGCTGCTTTCGCTGTGGCAAGGCAAAGGACTGGCTGCCCGACCTGGTGGCCGCCTACCCAGGGCTGCGGCCGGCCGTCCTCGACCTCTCCGCGGACCCCGGCGCCCGCACGGCGCTCGCCGACCTCGTCCGCCGTCACCAGACGGCGGCGGCCAGCGTGCCGGTGTTCCACCTCTGCGACCGATTGGTCGTCGGGTTCGACCGTCCCGAGGCGATGCGGCCCCGCTTCGAGCGGATCCTGGAGCCCTGGACGCGTCCCTGCCGCGAGCCGATCGGCGAGCCGATCACCGAGCTAACTACTGACGGCGGCGAGGCGGTCGACGTGCCCTGGCTCGGCCGACTTGACCCGCGGCGGCTGGGGATGCCGCTCTTTACGGTGGCGATCGGCCTGGTGGATGGATTCAATCCCTGCGCGATGTGGGTGCTGCTGCTGCTGCTCTCGATCCTGGTCAATCTCCGCGACCGGGTCCGGATCCTGGCGATCGCCGGGACGTTCGTGCTCGTCAGCGGCGTGGCCTACTTCGCCTTCATGGCGGCGTGGCTCAACGTCTTCGAATGGATCGGAATGCTGCGGCCGGTGCAACTCGCCCTCGGCGGGCTGGCGATCGTGATCGGGCTGGTCCACGTGAAGGACTTCTTCGCCTTCAAGCAGGGGCCGTCGCTGTCGATTCCGGAGGCGGCGAAGCCCGGCATCTACGCCCGGATCCGGCGGATCGTGACCGCTGAGAACCTGCCGGCGGCGATCGGAGCCGCGTTCGTACTGGCGGTGCTCGTCAACCTCGTGGAGCTACTCTGCACCGCCGGGCTGCCGGCCCTGTACACGAGCATCCTCACGCAGCGGGGCTACTCGACCGCCGCCCGCTACGGGTACCTGGGCCTCTACATCGCGGCCTACATGTTCGACGACGCGCTGATGGTGGCGGGCGTGGTCTTGTCGCTAGCCCGATTCAAGCTGCAGGAGACCGGCGGCCGCTGGCTCAAGCTGATCAGCGGCGGCGTGATCCTGGCCCTCGGCCTGGCGATGCTCTTCAAGCCCGAGTGGCTCGAGGGCTGAGGCCGCAGGCCTCATACGGGGCCCACTTGAGTCTCGCGCGTCCGGTGCTTCGAGCCACCGAGTGTGCGAGGGGTTGCCCATGACAATCGAGCGGCGTAGGAAACCGAGTGAAGCAAGGATTGCGAAGCGAGGTTTCCTCCGAGCGACCGGAGG
>CAXNGP010000068.1:0-8241 GCA_964201845.1 Pirellulales bacterium | reverse complement strand
AAACCTCGCTTCGCCATCCTGGCTGCGCTCGGTTTCCTACGCCGGCTCGATTGGCATGGGCAACCCCTTGCGGGATCCGAAGAACGTTGCCGAACGGCGATCATGCCTTCCTTCCGTGAACGGGCAGGTCGTCGTGGACGTCGGGGCCGAAGTAACGCAGCGCGACGAGCGGGCCGGGGCCGGTGTTCTCCACCACGTAACCCGTCGCGGCGGCGTCGGCCGAGATGAAGAGCTCGTCGGCCGTCATCTGGCCGAACCGGATCAGCGTGGGCGTGGCCACGTCGTGGGCGCCCACCTTGCCCTCGCCCTGGACGGTGATCCAGCCGCTGGCGCCGGCGTCCTTGACGGTGACCTTCGCACCCGGCTCGAGGGTGAGCTCCTTGGCGCTGAAGAGCTGCTTGCCGTCGACGCGGCCATAGACGATCCACTTGTCGGTCGCGCCGGCTCCGCTCCGCTTCTCGTCGACGATCGGCCGCAGGTAGTTGCTCTCCTTGAAGTGGGTGTCGACGTTCTTCTCCCAGTCGAGCTGGCCGATGATGAAGTCGAGGTCGTGATGCTTGGCCTCGGGCATGTCCTTGACGAGCAGGCTCCAGGGCACCGCGCGGCCCTCGACGAGCGACTGGAACATCGCGAACACGTCGCTGCCCCACTGGGGCTCGTAGGTGAGCAGCGAGCCCGGGGCGTGGAGTACGCCCGGCGGAATCAGCCAGCCCGTGCCCCGCTCGAGGCGGTAGGCCTTGGCCAGATCGATGATCCCGTTGTCACCGCGGTTCCAGTTTTCGAGGCAGCGGCGGACGTCGTCCTTCGTGGTACCCGGCTCGAGCCCCATGAAGGTGTAGGGGAAGTGGTTGTCGCAGTTATTGTATTGCGGCGGGAAGTAGTAGCTCTCGGGCTTGCCCTCCTGCCCCACCAGCTTGGCGTCGTCGAACGACTGGTGCATGTGGTGCGGGATCGGCCCCATGTTGTCGAAGAACTTCGAGTACACGGGCCATTTCTTGTAGGCCTCCCAGATTGACTTGCCGACGAGCCGGCCCTTCCCCTCGGCCACGGCGTCTTTGAGCAGGAACCGCTCCCCGTCGAACACGCACCACGACAGCCCCTCGTCGGGCACGCGGCCCTCGTTGGCCGCCTCGGTGGTGCTGGCGAACCACCGCTCGTCGATGCCGCCGCGGTCGAGCCCGTAGGCGTAGTAGTCGTCGGGGTGCAGCCGCACCCGCTTGCCGGGATGGAGAAAACTCCGCGGCACCCAGGTGGGAGAGAGCCGCAGGATGCCCTTGCCGGCCTCGAGCGCCCGGTCGAGGGCGGAGCCGACATTCTTGGCTTCGGGAAGCCGGGCGGAGGCACGGGACGCGGTGGCGGTGGCCATGGAAAAACCCCTGCGCTGCGAAGACTTTGGACCGAGGACGCTTGTTGTACGGGGCTGCCAAAAGGGCCGCAAGGAGCCGCTATGGAGCGGCGTCGCACGCGACTAGAATCAGTCATCGGCGGGCGCGAACTCGGGCACGGATTCGGAGCAGTCAGGATGCGACGAGCGACGAAAGCGATCGGGTTCATGGCCGGCTGGCTGGGCTTGGGCTGGAGCGCCCTGGCGACCGCGGCGGCTCCCGGTCCGCCGGCCACGCGGGCCGTGGCCGACCACGTGCTGGCCGCCACGGTGGGGATCACCTCGAGCACGGCCGACGGGGCGTCGTTCACCGGCACCGGCAGCGTCGTGACCCCGAGCGGCCACATCCTCACCTCCACGAGCGTCGTGCCAGCCGACGCGAAGGAGATCAAGGTGATGTTTCCGGGCTTCGTGCCCCGCGAGGCCAGGCTCATCGCCGTCGATCCCTCCCTGGCCGCGAGCCTCGTCAAGGTCGACGGCGCCGACCTCGCCTCTCTGCCAATCGCGCGGCAGAGCCCCGGCCTGGGCGCGATCTGCTACACCGCCAGCGACGTCGATCGCGTGTTGATGACGAACGGCCGGGCCTCGTTCAGCCGCGGACTCGTGAGCGGCTTGTACGACGTCGAGAAGCAGGGCGAATCGCCCTACACTGGGCCGGCCATCGAGACCACCGCCGCGGTCAACCCCGGATCCGACGGCGGCCCGCTCGTCGACTCGAGCGGCCGGCTGTGTGGCGTGATCAGCCTCGGGGTCGCCCCGCAACGCTGGCAGGGGGTGGCGGTGCCGACGGCGGTGCTGCTGGAAAAGTTCGCGGCGCTCACGTCGGCCGACGTGCCACTGGCCTTCGAGCCGCCGGCCGACCTGGCCACCGATCCGGTCACGACGAAGGTCGCGGCGCAGGCCGTCGACCTCGAGCGGGCCGCGGGAGCCATCGCCCCAACGCTCGTGGGGATCGAGATCGCGCGGCGGTTTTCCCCCGAGGCCCTGCCCCGCATCTCGTGGGACGAGCACCGCTCCGCGATCAAGGGCTGGGACAAGCTGCCGAAACCCGAGCAGGCCAAGCGGTTTGCGGCCTTCGCGAACGTCGCCCGGGCACTCGAGGTCAACCAGCTGCTGCGGCGGCCACCGGGGCCGGTGACTGGGCTCGTGGTCTCGGCCGACGGCCTCGTGCTCACGAGCCTGTTCAACCTTGGCGACGACGTCGCGTTCGTCGCCAAGGCCACGGGCAAGCCGCGGACGTTCAAGCCCGACGAGTCGATCGAGAAGCTGCTGGCCGACCCGTCCGGCGGCCTCGACCGCCAGCCCAACACGGTGACCAGCACGACCGTGATCCTTCCCAATGGCGACCGCCGGGAGGCGAAGCTGGTCGCCCGCCACGAACCGCTCGGCGTGGCGCTCCTGAAGATCGACGCCGAGGGACTCGCCGCGTTCGACCTCGCGGCCGCGGGCACCTCGCCCCTGCTCGGTGACGCGGTGGCCGTGGTCGGGCGGTCCCCGGGCGGCCGGTCCGGCCACACCTTCAACACCGGGATCGTGAGCGCGCCTTCGCGGAACCGCGGCTACCAGTTCCAGACCGACGCCCTGTTGAACTACGGCAACTCGGGCGGGCCGGTCGTGGACGCGGCCGGCAACTTCCTCGGGATCGCGACGGCGCCCATCGAGCCCGACACGCTGCTCGGGCGGATCGTGCCGCCGCCGCAGCTGATGCGCTGGACCAGGGCTCCCAACTCCGGCGTCGGGATGGTGGCCCGGGCCGACCGGATCGCGGCGGCCTTCGAGGCGCTCAAGGGGGGGAGGTCGTTCGACCGGATTCCCGGGCCGTTCCTGGGCGTGCAGCCCGACATGGCGCGGGCCTTCGGCGAAGACGTCGTGATCGGCGGCGTGTCGGCGGGCTCGCCGGCCGAGAGGGCCGGCCTCAAAAAGGGTGACCGGCTGCTCGAGTTCGACGGGGTGGAGCTGAGCACGTGGCGGGACCTCACCGACCGCGTGGCGGCCAGCGCCGCCGGCGACATGGTGACGCTGCTGGTGCAGCGGCCCAGCCGGGGTCCGCGGCTCGTGATCGCCGGCCGCGACGTGGAGACCCTCGAAGATCTCCAGCGGCTCAAAAAATCGCTCGCACCTGGCGAGACCTTCGAGGGGGTGCTCTCGACCGACGACACGCGGGAGATCGAGGTCGAGCTGGAGGAGAACCGATGATGCGGCTCGGACGACGAGGCTGGGCGGCCGTGCTCGCGGTCGGCATGGTGTGGGCGGCCGGTGGGGGCGTGCCGGCGGCCGCAGCTCCGGCCGCCGAACCGGTCGACCTCACGGAACTGTGCGTCCGCGTCCGGCCAGCGTTCGTGTTCATCGGCGGCGGCAGCGGGGTGATCATCCGGCCCGACGGACTGATGCTCACCAACGACCACGTGATCGGCCGCAAGCGGTCGTTCATCGTGCGGATCGGAGACGGCCGCTCGTTCAAGGCGAAGGTGCTGGGCACCGATCCCGTCGGCGACCTCGCGGCGCTCAAGCTGGAGGTGCCGGAGGGGCAGACGGTGCCGCATCTCGAGCTCGGCGACTCCGACGCGCTGCGGGTGGGCGACGAGGCGCTCGCCATCGGCAACCCGTTCGCGCTTGGCGTGCTCGACCAGGCGCCGACCTTCACCGTGGGAATCATCTCGGCCCTGAACCACACCCAGGGCACCTACACCGAGTGCATCGTGACCGACGCCGAGGTGAACCCCGGCAACTCGGGCGGGCCGCTCCTGAACATGGCGGGCGCGGTGGTGGGGATCAACGGGCAGATCAGCACGCGGTTCGGCCTGCGGAGCAACACGGGTCTGGGCTTCGCGATCAGCGCGCGGCAGATCGCGATCTGGCTGCCGCGGCTCGAGGCTGCGGGCGGCGGCGAGGTGAAGCACGCCCGGATCGCGGGGCTCGAGTTCGCGAAGGGGCCGAAGGAATCGGCCGAGAGCCTGCTCGTGAAGGACGTGGCCGACGGATCGCCGGCCGCCGCGGCGGGCTTCTTGCCGGGCGACGCGATCGTGAGCCTCGACGGAGCCCCGGTGGCCAACGCCCTGCGGCTCCGGGGCCTGCTCGGCATCTACCCCGACGGCCACGAGGTTCCGGTGACCGTGAAGCGCGGCGACACGGAGACGGTGCTGAAGGTCAGCCTCACGGCGCCGGAGCGGGCCAAGCTCGGGCTCGCGCTCACGCGGGCCCGGGGCGACGACCTCGCGCCCCGGGTCGAGAAGGTGGAGGAGGGCTCGGCGGCCGCGACGGCGGGCTTCACGGCCGGCGACGAGATCGTGGAGTGGGCCGGGCAGCGGCTCGAGTTTTCCAGCCGCGACGACCGCCGGGCCTTCGATCGGATGATCCGCACCTCGCTGAACGTGGGCGACATCGTGCCCGTGAAGGTCAAGCGAACCGACGCCGCAGGGGCCTCCGCCGAAGTCGAGCTCAAACTCGTGGCCAAGTGAGCCTTCCTGGCCGAGCGGGTCGATTCGTCAGCGGGTCACGACGGTACACTGCCGAAAACCCCAAGGTGCCGGTCGTCCCACGCCGCCATTCCCAGCGACTAGGCGTCGGAACGGCAGGGGGACGACGTGTCGCGTTTGGTCGCGTTGCTGGGAGACACGCTTAATGTCGCCCACATGCGGCGGATGGCCGAGTCGCTCGGCGTCGCGGACCTGCTCGAGCGTTTGCTGGCTGATCCGCCGAAGGCGTGATGAGGCCACGTGCCTCGTGCGGGCGGCCCTCGAGCTGTTCACGCAGACCTCGCCCTTAAGCGCCGCCGGCCTTCGGCAACGTCAGCCGTCGTCGAGGGCTTGGAGCGAGAGCCGCACGTCGCGGAGTCGGGCCAGGGTCTCGGGTGTACGCAGCTCGGGGTACTCCTCCATCAATGCCACGACATCGGCGAGGTCGTGCTGCCGTTTGCTGGGCCGGCGGTGGGGCTCGGCGGCGGCGGCCAGTTTGAGCACGATCAGGTCGGTCGGCGTCGCCACCCGTATTTGGAGGCCATCGGCGAGATCCGTCAGCTCCGCATTGGCAACGGCGTCGGCGATCCCCACGTCCTCGGCGGAAAACTGCACCGCCGTCCTCAGGCTGCCCGGTCCGGCGGGTGGCGCCCGCCAGTTGTCAATGTGTTCGTGACGGCCCGTATGGTCGAAGCCGGCGGCCAGCAGTGCGGCCCGTGGAACGTCGTCGAACCGCGGCACCGCGACGTCGATGTCGAGCGTGGTGCGAGGCTCCGTCGTACGGATCTGCACTGCCACGCCGCCGATCAAGGCGTACGACACTCCCGCCCGGTTGAGCAGGTCTGCCACGAGCCGGAGCGGCCGTTCCTTCGTGTCACTCGGATCGATGCCCATCGTTTCGGCCCACAGGGAGTCGAGTCGAAAGCCGACTGCCAGCCGGCTGCGAGCGGTCTCGGGTACGGTGCTCATGGCGGCGGGCGATGGTCGATGCGGACGTGATGTTCCTCGAAAGCATACCCCGGAGAACAAGGTGCTAGCCACCGAAACGAGGCCGGCCGACATCTTTCCCAGATTTGGTTGATGGCACCTTTTACCCCAAGCGTGGCCCGGTGAGCGGGCGGGAAGTTGGTCAGAGACCCGAGGTGTCGATCGCCTGGCCGTCGCGGCGGTTGGCGAGCCGGCCGTACGTGGTCGCGTCGATGTCGTAGGAGAGCACGTGCACCGAGCCGTCGCAGCGGACGGTGGCGAACTGGCCGGCATGCGCGCTGCCGAACGCGTTGTGGAAATCAACGCCTTGGCGGTCCTGCGCGGCCGGCCCGCCCCAGTTCGCCGCCCGGATGTTCTCGCCGTTGACGCCGACGTACATCGTCTCGTTGTCGCCGGCGCTCCCGCCCGTCGTGTAGAAATCGGGGTTCAAGCTCTTCTCTCCGGCGAGCAGCGTGGTCGACAGTCCGTCGAGGACCGAGGCGGGCGTGATCGCGCTCATCACGAACACCACACCCGTGGGCTGCGTGGCGGCATTCGTCGCCTGAGCGAACGTTTCGAGTTCGGCATCAGAGGGGAGGCTCGCCGGGCCGCAATCCATGTTGCCGCAGTTGCTCTGCCAGAGCCCTCCGGAACTCGGATAAAAATTCCGATCGCCGCCATTGGCCGCGTAGTCGCTCTTGGCCACCCCGGGTGTGCCCGAAGCCGTGAAGTATCCCTGCGACGAGCGCCAGTGCGGGTAGTTCTGGGCCGGCCGCCGCGACGGGCAATGGAAGACCGCCAGGGGCGTCGACACCAACTGCGCGCCGGCGGCGGCCCGCGTGGGCGTCGAACTGGATGTCTTGCCCGCCTGCAACGAGTAGAGCGGCTCCTGCTCCATGAAGGACAGGACCGTGAACACCCAGCCTCCGGGCTGGCGACGATCGAAGCCGCGATCCGGGTCGCCGATCCAGCCCCAGCCCCAGCCGCCGGTGGGCAGGTGGCCGTGGGCGGCGGTGTGCTGCGTGGCGGCGGTTCCGATCTGCCGGAGGTTGTTGCGGCACTGCACCATCCGGGCCGACTCGCGAACGCCCTGCACGGCCGGCAGCAGGAGCGCTATCAAGAGCGCGATGATCGCGATCACCACGAGCAGTTCGACCAGGGTAAAGCCCGTCGGTCGCGTCGGTCGTCGCATGGTCAGGTCTCCCCCGGGAGCGTCGCCCGGTCGATCCGTGAGCAATCCACTCCCAGTTCGGTATTGTGAGCCGCCGACTACGCTCGGGCAAGTCCATGTCGCCGCCGCCCAAGCCCGGTCACGACTCCACGATCGCGGCGGCCAGTTTGGCCACCGAGAGTGGGGCCGAGCCCTCGGCCTTGTTGTTGATCGTGACGAACACATCGCGATCCGAGGCGGCTGCCGCGCGGGTCAGGGCTGCCAGGGCGGTGCGGGTCGGCAGATCCTCCTCGACGAGCCGGTCGAAGGGGGCGTAGTCGGCCTTCGCCTGCTCGTAGTGCCGACCGGCGTGGAGGTTCCAGCGGGTCACGAGCGGCAGCGTGCAGCCGGGGTCGTCGAGACCGAAGGCCCGGGCCTGCTCCGCCACCGGTGGCATCCGCGCGTGAATCGCCAGGCAGGGCACGGCCCCCGCGTCGCGGATCGCGGCGGCAAACTCGGCGCAGGCGAGTTCGGGATCGCGAACCTCGACCGCGTAGAGCGGCCTGCGGCCATCGATCACCTCCGGGAGGGCGGCGAGAAAAGCCGCGACCCGGCCGGCCATCGGCCGGACGTTCGCCACGAGCCGCCGGCCGAGCGGCGGAAACTGGAACACGAGCGGGCCGGCCGCATCGCCGAGGCCCATGAGCGCCGGCCGGACGAAGCTCACCGCGGCCGCCGCCGCATCGACAAAGGAGGGATTGTCCCGCGCCGCGACCCCGGAACCCGCCTTGCGGACGACCGGATCGGTGATGACCTGCGGCGCTTTGACCACGAACCGGAAGCGAGCGGGGACCTGGGCGGCATAGCGGGCGAACTCGGCGGCCGAGAGCGGCGCGTAGAAGGTGCGGTCGAGGCTCACCGTGCGAACCAGCGGATGGGCCGCGTAGGCGGCCAGCCCCTCGCGGGCGAGGCGTGATTCGCTCTCGGGCCGTCCGTTGCGCGGTGCGTAGACGAGACCCGTCCAGCCGGGGAACGACCAGCTCGACGTGCCGAGTCGGATGCGGTCCGGGAGGGTCGCGGCGATCGCCCGCGTCGCCGCGTCGACCGTGGCGGCCGTCACCGGCTCGCCGCCGCGGCGCGGGCCGGCGTTGTCATCGGAGCCTCCGAACAAGGCGAGCTGTCGGGTCGGCATGGCGGCGGCCGGCGACGGACCGCCGGGTTGAGCGGGAATGAACCAGCCGTTACTATACCGGCGGGGAGAGCAGCGATGGACAGGCCACGACGCT
>CAXNGP010000067.1:0-8270 GCA_964201845.1 Pirellulales bacterium | reverse complement strand
TACCTGCCCGAAGAACTCGCCGTCCTCTATGCGGCCATCATCGGTGAAGCCGTTCCCGAGTTTCGCCGGCTCGAGGCCGCCGTCGCAGCGCGGCTGCGGTGACGCCTTCGGGCTCGAAGGCAGCCCTGTTCCCGAGCAAGACGCGGCCCACGACCCACGTGGCCCTCAGGGCGACGGCGGAATGGACTCGGCCGCGGGGAGGTCCTTCCCCACTGGCGTCACCTCGCCGAACACGAGCAGGCCGCCCACGTGCCACGTGTCGGCGGCGTACTTGGCGGGATGCTTCTCCAGATCCGGCCGGTTGTGTTCGAACAGGATCGCCCGCTTGTCCGGCTTCTCATCAGTGAGCGTGACCTCGATCTCGTGCTCGCCGGGCGGGAGGTCGCCGAGGGAGAGCGTGGCGAGTCGCCAGTAAGTGCAGTAGCCGTCGATCCGCGGCACCTTCCGCGGCTCGCCGCCGTCCACGCGGATCGAAACCGTGCCGCCGCCGGGCCCGAGGAGGTCGTAGGCCGCCAGCCGCCTGCCCTTCACGCCGGCCGCCTCGGGCACCACGACGCGAAACGCAAGGCTCGCGCCGGGTGTCGCCGTCTTCCAGAGCGCGGGCATCCGCGTGGCGAACTGTCGGCCGAGCGGATCGGCGTCGGGCTCGCACCGGCGCCACTCGCCCCGCAGCATCTCGGGAGCGATCGGCACGAGCCGGGCGGCCTCCCAGTGGTCGGGCTTGAGCGGCTCGGGCATCCCCCGTGGCTCGGCGGCCGGCCCCACCCGCTCAATCGCCTCAAGCGACCGGGCGAGCACATCGGTGTAGAGCACGTGGCCCGTCTCGACGAGCGGATGCACGCCGTCGGTCGAGAACAGCATCGGCAGCGATGCAGGATCGAACGGCTCGGATTTCTCACCCTTGAAGACCAGCGTGCCGGCGGCCATCCGCTTGGCCACCTCGGGCCCAAAGTGCACCGACGGAATCCGATAGTGGTCGGCCACCGTCTCCATCGCCGCGGCCGACCGCTGGCAGCGGCCCGCCTCGAGATCGCCGAGCACGGGCAACGAGAGCGTGTAGACGAAGCAGATGGCGGTGGCCGGGTTGGCCCGCTTCACCTGCCGCACGATGCCCTCCATCGTGGCTTGGATCTGCTCGGGGGCCGTCCCGCCATCGTTGACGGCGAACTCCACGAACACGAGGTCGGGCTTGCCCGCGACCACGTCCTGCCCGACGCGAAACGCCCCCAGGTCGGAGCCCGTGCCGCCGATCGCCGCATTGAGTTCGCGGAACGAAGCGGCGGGAAACCGCCGTTTCAGCCACTCGAGCGACCCGACCCGCCAGCCCGGGGCGGCCGTGATGCTGCCCCCGAGATAGGCCACCCGCACCTCGCCGCCGGCCTTCGCCTTGGCGAAGAAGTGGGGCAGGCCATTGCGGGGTGTGCACTCGACCGCCGGCCGTTCGCCCGGCACCGCATGCTCCGGGAAGTCGCGGCGATAGCGAGTCAGCAGGGCGGGCATGTCGCCGCGGACCACGTAGATCGCGCCGCGGATGGTCCGCGTCTCGCCCGGTTCGACCCCGCCGAGGCGGAGGTCGGCGTGGAGGCAGCGGGCCACACCCTGAAACAACTCCTGCCAGGGTTCCCAGGCGGTGGCGAAGACGAGCGAGTCGTCGCCACTGAAGCAGCCGATCAGGCCGTTGCTCGGCACGAGTGGGCTGAGCGGCCGCGGGTTCACGTCGGTGCGGGGAACGTGCGGCGGGCACCAGACCTGCCCGGGCACGTACCGGGCCTTGGTGGCCCAGTCGCGGGTGGGCAGCCGCTCGAGCCGGCCATCGAGGAAGACGAAGCACTTGGGCAGGTAGTCGTCGAGGTTGGGCCCGTCCTCGGCATAGCCCGTGAAGGCCGCCAGCCGCGGGCAGGCCTGCGCCCAGTGGGCCTCCGAACGCTTCGCGGTGGGATTCCGCGCCGTGAGCCGAAACTCGACCATGTCGCCCCGCGCCGTGATCACGTGGTCCACCACGAGGCCGTCGGTGAGCGTGTCTCGGATCTCGATCGACCGACCATCAGGCGACCGAGCGGTCACCTGCGACTCGTGGGGAATGACGGTGTCATGCCAGTCGGCGTCGGTCGAGCCGGCGCGGCAGTAGGCCTCGAGGTAGTTGACGCGGATCCGGCCACCGGGAAGGTGGTCGCCCCGGATCACAAGCCAGTTGCCCTCGCGTTCGAGGGTCAGGGACGGCAGATCGGCCGCCACGGCCGCGGAGCCGACCCAAGCCAACAGGATCGCGAGCGTTCGGAGGTTCATGGTTGGCTCCTCACCGCCCGGCGGCATCCGCCCGGAAGACCGTCTTGCCTTCTTTAATCGTCTCCACGACAGCGATCTCCTTGATCGTGAGCGGATCGCCCTCGAGCGGGTTGCGGTCGAGGATCACGAGGTCGGCGAGTTTGCCCGGTTCGAGCGTGCCCTTCGTCTTCTCCTCCTTGAGCTGGTAGGCCGCCATGGCCGTGACGGCCCGGAGCGCGTCGTAGGGGGCGACCCGTTCGTCGGGCCCGACCACCTGGCCGCTGGCCGAC
This sequence comes from Pirellulales bacterium, assembly GCA_964201845.1. Lineage (GTDB taxonomy): Bacteria > Planctomycetota > Planctomycetia > Pirellulales > UBA1268 > QWPN01. The sequence continues at coordinate 5,715 of CAXNGP010000067.1, read as the reverse complement.
CGCCGGTTCACGCCCGCGTCCACGAGCGCCAGGATCGACGGGACGGGCGAGACCGGCGCGTCGTGCGAATACGTGAAGGGAAGCCCGGCCCGCAGGAACGTGCGGGACGCGATTGACCCCGCCGACCGTTCCGGCCCCCACATCCGCACCACCGCGTCGCCCCCCGGAACGATGCCCCCCGTCAGGAAGCTCGGAATCGCCCCGCAGGCCTTCATCCGCTCGATCTGGTCCGGCCGCACCCACGTGGCGTGGACGAACACGGGCCGGTGGTCGTGCATCCCGTGCTTCTTGACCGCCTTGTCGATCGCCGTCAGCGCCTGGTCGGCGGCGGCGTCGCCGTTCATGTGCATGTGGATCTGGAGTTCGGTGGGCCAATACTTGTCGAACACCGCGTCGAGCACTTCATCGGGAATCTGGCGGTAGCCGGCGAAGGCCCCGGTCTTGCCAGGCGGGTTCTGGGTGTAGGGCTGGGTGAACCAGGCCGTGTCGAGGCTGCCATCGAGCCAAAACTTCACGCCACCGAGGCGGACGCGGTTGACATAGCGTTGGTCGAGGTCGGCCCGGGCGGCGCGGAGCTTCTCGAGCGTGCCGTCGGCCTTGGGGTTGTATTGCGTGCCGACGCCGTACGCGGCGGCCAGCGTGTCGTCGAGGGCGGAGTCCTTGGCGGCGATGTAGAGGTCGATCGGCAGCAGGTTCTCGTCGATCGCGTTGACCACGATCCCGATGTCGTCGTTACCCAGGCCGAGCCCCGCCTCCATCGCGGTCGTCTGTCCGTGGCTCGCCCAGACCTCCGCCGCCCCGGTGATCGCCCGGGCCGCGAGTTCGCCGGTGAACGGCGGCCGCTTGCTGCGGACGGCGTTGAGCGCGGTCTCCTCCATGGGCCCCGCGAGCGACTTGCCGTCGGCCTTCCGGGCGAAGGCGCCGCCCGTCGGATCGGGTGTGTCGGCCGTGATTCCAGCGGCCTGAAAGGCGGCTGCGTTCGCGGCTCCGAGGTGGCCCGAGGAATCGACCACCATCACGGGCCGGTCGGCGGAGACCTGCGCGAGCTCCTCGGCGGTCGGGTGGCGTCCTTCCTTCAGGGCCCGGGCCTGGTAGCCGAAGCCCACGATCCAGGCGCCCGCGGGTGTGCGTTCCGCCTGCTTCTTCATCCGGGCGACGAGGTCGGCGATGTCGGTGCAGCCGAAGAGATTCGCGTCGACCAGGTTCTTGCCGAAGTAGACGAAGTGGCCGTGGGTGTCGATGAAGCCCGGCAGCAGCGTCTTGCCGCCGAGGTCCACCATCGTCGTGGCAGGGCCGGCCTGGGCCCGGGCCTCGGCCAGCGGCCCCACGAACGCGATCCGGCCGCCCTTCACCGCCAGGGCCTCGGCCAACTCCGGCTCGCGGCCACGCATCGTGATGATCGGTCCGCCGGAGTAGATGGTGTCGGGGGCGTCGGCACGAGTTGCCGTGCCCTGCAGCGCCACCAGGCAACAGATGCCCGCGAGCGTGCGACGGATGTCGTTCATTGCCTGCTCCTCGTGCCTATCGCTGGCCAGGGATGCGGGCACGGTCCGAAACCGCCCACAGGCCAGACGTCACGAGTGTAGCCGCCGCGGACGCCCTCCGGCTCACCAGCGGCGTTCGACGCCGAGGTTCGCGCCGTGCAGGAACAGGCAGCCGCCCCCGACGAGGCTGGTGCCGCTCGCGGGCGTGTTCGTGAAGTCCCACTGGTCAGGGGCGAGCGCCACGCCATCCAGCCAGATCAGGTTGTAGCCCGCCCGAAGTCCCCACTGGTCGGTAAGCCGGTAGATGGCCGACACGTTCATCATCGACAGCAGGCCCACGCCCCCGGCCGTGGCGTTCGTCGGCTCCCGGAAGATCTGGCCCGGAGCCAGCGTCGCGGTGATCGGGCCGGACGACTGCGACATGATCGTGCCGGCGAGGCCCGCCTTGGCCGTGCCCTCCAGCGCCCAGCGATCCCAGTCGCGACGCCGCCGCACACCCAACTGGGCCCCGACCAGGTTCGACGACGTCTGCACGCGGTACGGCGACGGCGGATCCCCCTGGCAACAGGTCACGTTCAGGCTGGCCGCCTCCTCCAGCCCCGCCCAGAAGGCCCCGCAGAGCACGTCGCAGCAGCGACAGAAGGGGGTGCAGCCGTCCTTCCCGCAGCCCTCGCAGCAGCGGTAGTGGAACACGTTGGCCTCCACGATGTTGAGCGACGAGGCGTAGGTGGCCTGAACGCTGTCGGCCGTCTGCCAGCCCGGAACGGCGGCGGCGATGGGCCCGGGAATCGCCAGCTGGTTGCCGCCCTGCACCCCCGCATCCGACCACATGCTCCACACGCCGAGGTAGCCCACCTCCCAGCCGACGCTGTCGTCCACCCGGCGGCCATAGAGCACCCGCATGCCCGGCGCGACGGGCGATTGCAGATCACCCGTATCCAGGAGCGTGACGCCAGGATTCGGCGAGGCCGAACTGCCCTCCGCGAGCGGCCGCTCGATCGTGCCGTTGTTCCGCTGCAGGAACAGCGCGTCGAACACCAGATACTCGGGCCATTGCGGGCAGCAGGCGCCGCACCTCCCCAGCACGTCGCCGATCGGCGCCGCAGGCTCGCCCGAGACGACAGCCGCCTGCTCGACGCTCGGCAGATCCACGACGCCCTTGTCGTCGGCCGCCCTCGAGATCGAGGCCGCCGTGGCGACGAGCACGCACCCAGCCAGCAACAGTCGCCCGCCCATGAGCACTCCCCTGCATGAACACGGGCCCGCTTCCTGCGCACCCAGAGCCCGCCGAACCCCTCTCCTCTCTATCGTGCGGCGACGACGACAGATTGAGCCCGCGACGCCACTTACCCAAACATGGGAGTGGGGGTCGTCCGAGTCGAGCCGGCCGCGGAAACGACACAGACTCTGACGCCGGCCGCCTCAACAATGCCTGCCAGACTTAACGCTTCGGGCGAGACGCGACGATCCGGAGGTTCCGCGAAAGGGCGGAGAATGTGCCGGCCGCCGAGCCATCCTGTCCGATCACCCGCACCCCGCGATTGGAGCCACCCGCGGCCTGTGTCACGAAGACCCGATCCGTGATCCCGTCGCCGTTCGTATCGACCGCCGCCGCGAAGACGGCGGCACTCCGTGAGGGCAGGTCCGCGAACGCCGCCAAACGGGCCGAGTCGAGCCGGGCGTTCGCTGCACGGGTGTTGATCGTGCCGTCGTACACCTCCACCACCGAACCGGCGCCGCGGCCGCCGGCCACCACGATGTCGGGCGTCTGGTCGCCGTTGAACCACGTCGTCGACACCGTCACACCACCCATCATCTTGGCCCGGGTGCCGAACGGATGGAACGAGTCCACGATCCGTGGCGCAGCGGACACGTCGAACACGTTCACCAGCGGCCTCGTGCCGGGGCCGCTGCCCCGGATGATCTCCACGCGGCCGTCGTTGTTGAGGTCAGCCACCGCCACCGAACCGCCGCCGAGCGAGTTGCCACGGAACCCGGCGAACGACTTGAACGGCTTATTCTCGACCGGATCGGCTGCGTTCGGCGTCACGCGGAAGACCCTTGTGTTGCCCGCCTTCAGCAGGCCCACCACCACCAAGTCCGCGTCGCCGTCGCCGTCGATGTCGCCCACCGCGAGCTCGACGCCGCCGCGATACTTCGGCCCGAATGGCCGTGTGCGGTAGCTGACGAGTTCCGTGCCGTCGCTCTCGAACACTCGGATTTCACCGATTCGGCCGGGGCCTGACCCGATCATGATCTCGTCGGCGCCGTCGCCGTCGACGTCACCCACCGCCACTCGGGCACCGCCGCGGAAGGTCGGCTCGAATACGCCGAACTCCAGCCGCACCGCGCTCGTGAATGGATCGAGCACCGTGATCCGCGGGCCGGGTGAGCAGTCGGCCTCCGTGGCCGTCACCACCAGCGGCATGTCGTTGTCGAGACTGGCGGGATAGCCAGGCGTGCCCGGCGAGGTGGGCACACCCGACATGTTCGATGGCAGGAAGATGGCGCCGGTGCCGTTGTCGAGGATCCTGCCGGTGTCGGAAGCCGGCACATTGCCGGTCGTGGCGGCGTGGAGTGTATAGCTCTCCGAGTTTTCGTACGCGCTGTCCTGGACGACCGGCACCCGCACGAGCAACACACCGGTCAGGCTCTGCACGCTCGGACTCGACATCACACTCGGCGCGGCGAAGTGTCGCACGGTTCGAGCGGCGGCAAACACCTGCGGAGCCACCGGTGCCGCCGGGATCGCCACGAAACTGCCCGCCACATACGGCACCCAGGCCGAGCCGTCGAAGTACTCCAGGGAGTTTCTGAAGTCGGCCCCGAGCGTCGCCGAGCCGCCCGTCAACGTCAGGGACACGAGCTGTCCTTCCAGGCCCGAAACCCGGAACATCGCGGACGCCGACTCCTCGTTGACATCGCCAGTCGAGCCGACGGTGACCGGGCGATCGTCGTCGAGGTGGTCCGGCAGGCCATCGGTGCCGGGGGCGTCGGGCGTGCCGCTGGAGTTCGCGCCGTCGAACATGTCGCCGGTCGCGCCGTCCTTGATCGTGATCGTGCCAGTCACGCCGGCGGGATTCAGCACGTTCGTCACCGGGCCGGTGCCGATCGTCACGGTCTCGCTGCCCTCGTTGAGCAGGTCATTGAGGACGGCCACCCGCAGGAGCACGCCCGTCGCGCCCACCGGAATCGTCACGCCACCCGCGGCGCTCACCCAGGCGGCGCCGTTGTGGTACTCGATCGTGCTGCCCACGTCGGTGCCCACGAGCCCCGATCCGCTTGCCATTGAGGGCGTGAAGCTGATCGCCGCCGCCGCGGCCTGGTTCAGCGAAACCCGCACGATGGCGACGTGCGTGCCTTCGTTCACCGTCACGTTCGAGATCGTCATCGTCGGGAGCGCGATAATCGTCCAGGTGCCGATGCTCGTCGACTGCGACTGGTTGCCGGCCGTGTCGGTCACGGCCACGCTCAGCGGATACTGGCCGTCGGCCAACACGCTCGTCGTCACGCTGTAGGACCCGTCCGGCTGAACCGTGGCCGTGCCCACCGCCACCGGCGACCCGCTCGAGGAGTCGTACACCGTGATCGTCGTCCCCGGTTCGGCGCTGCCCGGGCCGCCCGTCACCGTCAGCGTGTTGTCGCTGGTGATGCGATCGCCGGGAATGTCGGTGTCTTGCGACACGGAGCCCACCGTCGGCGCAGCCGGGGCGGTCGTGTCGATCGTCCAGGTGCCGATGCTCGTCGGCTGCGACTCGTTGCCGGCCACGTCGGTCACGGTCACGCTCAGCGGATACTGGCCGTCGGCCAACGCGCTCGTCGTCACGCTGTAGGAGCCATCCGGCTGCACCGTGGCCGTGCCCACCGCCACCGGCGTGCCACTCGAGTTGTCGTAGACCGTGATCGTCGAGCCTGGCTCGGCGCTGCCAGGGCCGCCTGTCACCGTCAGCGTGTTGTCGCTCGTGTTCTTGTCGGTCGGGTTGCCCGTGTCCTGCGACACCGAGCCCACCGTCGGCGCAGCCGGGGCGGTCGTGTCGATCGTCCAGGTGCCGATGCTCGTCGGCTGCGACTCGTTCCCCGCCGTGTCGGTCACGGTCACGCTCAGCGGATACTGGCCGTCGGCCAACGCGCTCGTCGTCACGCTGTAGGAGCCGTCGGGCTGCACGATGGCCGTGCCGATGGCGAGCGGTGTGCCGCTCGAGCTGTCGTACACCGTGATCGTCGAGCCAGG
>CAXNGP010000066.1:0-8300 GCA_964201845.1 Pirellulales bacterium | reverse complement strand
CTCGGGAACGCCCGATGTCGCCTCCCCCCTGCTCTCCGGCGGCCGGCTCTTCTTTTACAAGGAGAAGAGCGGCCTCCTGACCTGCGTGGAAGCAGCGACGGGCGCGGCCCACTACGAGACCGAAAGAATTCCCGGCGTGGCTCGCACCTACGCCTCGCCGGTGGCCGCGGGCGGCCGCGTCTATCTGACTGATCGCAGCGGGCGGATCACGGTGATCGAGGACGGCCCGGCCCTCGAGGTCGTGGCCGAGAACGACGTGGGCGAGGGCGTGGACGCCACCCCCGCCCTGGCCGGCGACTCACTCTTCGTGCGCGGCGAGCGGCACCTGTTCCGGTTCGCTGCGGACGGACCGCCGGCACGCCGCCGTCCCTGAACGACAGGATGAACGGCTCGCTCTGCTACGATCCCTAACCTCCCAGGCCCTTGCGGCCCCGAGCCCCGCAGCCTCGTCCCAACTGGAGCCGCCATGCAGATCGTCATCATCGTTGGCAGTCATCGGAAAGACAGCCAGTCCAGTCGGGTGGGTGCGTACGTCGCCGAAGACCTGGCCCGCATCGACCCTGCGGTCGCCATCGACACGATCGACCTCGCGGGTAATCCGCTGCCGCTGTGGGACGAGAGCGTCTGGCAGGGAGACAGCCCGCTCGCGTCGCTCTGGAAGCCCTACCGCGACCGGATGCGGAGGGCCGACGGCTTCGTGATCATCTCGCCCGAGTGGGCCGGGATGGTGCCGCCAGGCCTCAAGAACATCCTTCTGTTCGCGGGCCCCAGAGAGGTCGGCCACAAGCCGGCCCTGATCGTCGCGGTTTCCGCGTCGCGGGGCGGGAGCTATCCGGTCAACGAGCTTCGAACCAGCGGCTACAAGAACAGTCGGATCCTCTATCTCCCGGAGCACGTGCTCGTGCAGGACGTGGCCGACGTGCTGGCCGGCGAGACGCCCGCGAGCGGCCGGGATGCCTGGCTCCGCCGGCGGATCGAGTTTGCCGACCGACTGCTGCTCGAGTACGCCAAGGCCCTGGCCCCGATTCGCTCGAGCGGCCTGACCGAGCACGCTGATTTCCCCTACGGGATGTGAACCCGGGCATTCCGGCGATCGGAGCCCGCGCAGTCCAGCGCTCGGGCCGATCCGATCCGATCTGACCCTCGCAGGGCGCCGAACCGCGCAGAGCACGCCGAGGCGGACGGGGTGGGATTTGAACCCACGAGCCGCTTTCGCGACTGCCGGTTTTCAAGACCGGTGCATTCAACCGCTCTGCCACCCGTCCGAGACGGGGCCGCCAGCCTCGCGGGGCCGCCCCTTGGCAAGTCTACACCGAGGCCCGCCGTCGGCAGCCAGCGGTCTCGCTCAGGACGTGGCGTTTCCCCGCCGCGCCGGACATCGGCTTTGACTCGTTTCCCGGCTTTTTCTAGGCTTCTGTCTTTCCCGACCACCACCAGAGGCTCGCGACACGCATGGGCGGCATCAGCAACCGGATGAAGGAGATCAAGCGGCGGCGGCACCGCCGGAAGAAGCTCACGAAGTTCGAGAGCAATCTCAAGAAGGCCACCACGAGCGAGAAGCTCACGATGGCCGTGAAGCTCCGCAAGATGACCACCGGCTGCGAAGGATTGATCGCCCGGATGGGCCTCGAAGACCGCAAGCGGTAAGAAAGCCGCCGGTCAGGCGGTCTTGGCGAACGTGAACCCGTCCTGGACGAAATCAATCCGGACGGCGTCGCCCTCGGTGAATGCCCCCGAGAGGAGTTCGCGGGCCAGCGCGTTCTGCAGCTGCTGCTGAATCACCCGCTTGAGCGGCCGGGCGCCATAGACCGGGTCGTAGCCAAGCCTCGCGATCTCGTCGAGCGCCGCCTCGCTGCACTCGAGCGTGATGCCAGCCTTGGCCGCCTGGCCCACCAGCCGGTTCACCTGGATCTGCACGATCCGGCGAATGTGCTTTTGGTCGAGCGGGTGGAAGATGATCGTCTCGTCGATCCGGTTGAGAAACTCGGGTAGGAACCGGGCGGAGAGCGCGTCCTTGACGGCGTCCCGCATCTCCTGCTCGCTGCCCCCCTCCTTCGTGATCTCCTGGATCACCTGACTGCCGACGTTGCTGGTCATCACCACGATCGTGTTGGTGAAGTCGACCGTGTGGCCGAGGCTGTCGGTGAGCCGGCCGTCATCAAGCACCTGCAGGAGCACGTTGAACACGTCGCGGTGGGCCTTCTCCATCTCGTCGAGCAGGACCACCGAGTAGGGCCGCCGCCGCACCGCCTCCGTGAGCAGCCCCCCCTCCTCGTAGCCGACGTAGCCCGGCGGCGCGCCGATCAGCCGCGCGACCGTGTGCTTCTCCATGAACTCACTCATGTCGATCCGCACCATCGCGTTCTCGTTGTCGAAGAGCACCTCGGCGAGCGCCTTGCAGAGCTCCGTCTTACCGACACCGGTGGGGCCGAGAAACAGGAACGACCCGATCGGACGGTTCGGGTCCTGAAGGCCGGCCCGGCTGCGCCGCACGGCGTCGCTGACGGCCTCGACCGCCTCCTCCTGGCCCACCACCCGCTGGTGGAGCCGGTCCTCGAGGACGAGCAGCTTGGCCCGCTCGCTCTCGACGAGCCGCGTGACCGGGATTCCCGTCCAGGCGGAAACCACCTCCGCGATCTCCTCCGGCCCCACCTCGCGGCGCAACAGCCGCTTGACGTGCTTGCCGGCCGCCTCTCGGCCCGCCTGCTCGCCGCCCTCCCCTTCCAGCCGCGCCGCGAGCGCCTTCCGCTTCACGTCGAACTCGTAGAGCTTCTGATAGAGCGACTCCTCGACCGGCACGCCCGTCGACTGCCGCTCCTTGATCGCGACGCCCACCCGGTCGAACTCCCGCTCCACCTCGTCGAGCTGCTTGCGCAGCTCCTGCACGCTCCCCACGCCGCTCTTCTCGGCCTCCCATTGCTCGCGGAGGCTGGCCAGCTTCTTCCGCAGCTCGGCCGACTCGGCCTCGATCTCGGCCAGTCGGTCTTGGGCGTGCTCCTCCGTCTCCTCGGCGAGCTGGCGGCCGGCCAGCTCCAGCTGCACGAGCCGCCGCTGCACCTCGTCGATCTCGCTGGGAACGCTCTGCAGTTCCATCGCGATCCGGCTGGTCGCCTCGTCCATCAGGTCGATTGCCTTGTCGGGCAGGAACCGGTCGGCGATGTAGCGTTGCGACAGCTCCGCCGCCGCCACCAGGGCGGAGTCCTTGATCTTGACCCCCTTGTGGTGGGCCTCGTAGCGGGGCTTGAGGCCCCGGAGGATCGCGATCGTGTCCTCGACGGAGGGCTCCCCGACCATCACCGGCTGGAACCGCCGCTCGAGGGCCGCGTCTTTTTCGATGTGCTTGCGGTACTCGTCGAGCGTCGTCGCACCGATGCACCGCAACTCGCCCCGGGCGAGCGCGGGCTTGAGCAGGTTCGCCGCGTCGGAGCCCCCCTCCGCCGCACCCGCACCGATCACGGTGTGGAGCTCGTCGATGAACAGGATCACGTTGCCGGCGGCCGCCTCGACCTCGCGCAGGATGGCCTTGAGGCGGTCCTCGAACTCACCGCGATACTTCGTGCCGGCGATCAGCGCCCCGAGGTCGAGGGCGACGACCCGGCGGCCCTTGAGGTTTTCGGGCACGTCCGACTGCACGATCCGCAGCGCCAGCCCCTCGGCGATCGCCGTCTTGCCCACGCCGGGCTCACCGATCAGGACGGGATTGTTCTTGGTTCGCCGCGACAGCACCTGGATCACCCGCCGGATCTCGGAGTCGCGGCCGATCACGGGGTCGAGCTTGCCCTGACTGGCCCGCTGGACGAGGTCGATCCCATACTTCTCGAGCGCCTGAAACTTCTCCTCCGGGTTTTGGTCGGTCACCCGTGACTGCCCCCGCACCGCCTGCAGCCCGGCGAGCAGATCCTTCTCGCTGACCGCCGCCAGCCCCAAGAGGTTCTTCGCCTTGGAGGGCGTCTTGGCGAGGGCGAGCAGCAGGTGGTCCGTCGAGACGAACTCGTCTTTCATGGCGTGCGACTCGGCCGCGGCCGCCTCGAACACCTTGATCAGCTCCTGATCGGGCTGCGGCTGGGCGCCACCTGAGACCTTCGGCAGGTGGGAGACCTCCGCTTCGATGATCCGCTCGAGCTGTGCGCGATCGACGCCGATCTTCTCGAGTAGCGGCCGCACGATGCCCTCGCGCTCGGCCACCAGGGCCTGGAGCACGTGCACCGGCGTCACCTGCGGGTTGCCCCGGTTGCCGGCCAGATCCACGGCCGCCTGGACCGCCTCCTGCGCCTTGATCGTGAACTTGTCGAATCGAAAAGGCATGGAGCTCCCTCACCCGGCGCTGGACGGCCGGTTTCGCGTTACCCCTTCACCTCGAACTCCGCGTCGATCGCGTCATCGGGCCCCTTACCCGAGCCGGCGCCGGCAGCGGCGGCCTCGGGGCCCGCTCCGGCCCGCTGGGCCGTGGACTGCTCGTAGAGCACCTTCGACAGGGCGTGGGCCGCCTGCTCGAGCGCGTCGTGGGCCGACTGGATCGCGTCCACGTCCTCGCCCTTGGCCATCTCGCGGGCCTTGGTGACCGCCGCCTCGAGCGGCGCCTTGTCGGAGGCGGAGAGCTTGGCGTCGTTTTCCTTGATCAGCTTCTCGGTCTGGAAGCAGAGCGCCTCGGCCCGATTGCGGACCTCCGCCAGGCGGGCCTTCTTCTTGTCCTCCTCGGCGTGCTCCTCGGCGTCTTTCCGCATCCGCTCGATCTCGCTCTCGGTCAGCCCGCTCGACTGCTCGATCCGGACGGTCTGCTCCTTGTTGGAGCCGAGGTCCTTGGCGCTCACGTTCAGGATGCCGTTGGCGTCGATGTCGAACTTGACCTCGATCTGCGGGGTGCCCCGGGGCGACGGCGGCAGGCCCTCCAGGTTGAACTGGCCCAGGAGCCGGTTGTCGCGGGCCATGGGCCGCTCACCCTGATACACGCTCACCGTCACGGCCGTCTGGCTGTCGGCCGCCGTGCTGAAGACCTGCTTCTTGTCGGTGGGGATCGTGGTGTTCCGCTCGACGAGCTTCGTGAAGATGCCCCCTTCGGTCTCGATGCCGAGGCTCAGCGGCGTGACGTCGAGCAGGAGCACGTCCTGCACGTCGCCGCCGAGCACGCCACCCTGGATCGCCGCTCCCAGCGCCACGACCTCGTCGGGATTCACGCCCTTGTGGGGCTCCTTCCCGAAGATCTTCTTGACGAGCTCCTGGACTTTCGGGATTCGGGTCGAGCCGCCCACGAGCACCACCTCGTCGATGTCGGCCGGCTTGAGCTTCGCGTCTTCGAGGGCCTTCATCACCGGCCCCCGGCACCGCTCGATCAGCGAATCGGTCATCTGCTCGAACTGAGCCCGCGTGATCGACATCTGCAGATGCTTGGGACCGGTCGCGTCGGCCGTGATGAATGGCAGGTTGATGTCGCTGCTCTGCGCGGTGGAGAGTTCCTTCTTGGCCTTCTCGCAGGCCTCCTGGAGCCGCTGCATCGCCATCGGGTCTTTCCGCAGGTCGATCCCCTGCTCCCGCTGAAACTGGTCGGCCACGTGGTTGATCAGGGCCTGGTCGAAGTCGTCGCCGCCGAGATGGGTGTCGCCGTTGGTGCTGATCACCTGGAACACGCCGTCCTTGGAAACGTCGAGCACCGAGACATCGAACGTGCCGCCACCCAGGTCGAAGACGGCGATCTTCTCGTCCTTCTGCTTGTCGAGGCCGTAGGCGAGGGCCGCGGCGGTCGGCTCGTTGACGATCCGCATCACCTCCAGGCCGGCGATCTGCCCGGCGTCCTTGGTGGCCTGCCGCTGGGCATCGTTGAAGTAGGCCGGGACGGTGATGACCGCCTTGTTGACCTTGTGACCGAGGTAGCTCTCGGCCGCCTCCTTGAGGGCCCGCAGCACCTTGGCCGAGACCTCCGGCGGAGTGCAGGTCTGGTCGCCCGCCTTGACCTTGACGTAGTCCTCGGGGCCGCCGACGACCTCGTAGGGCACCATCTTCTCCTCGGAGGCCACCTCGTTGTGCCGCCGGCCCATGAACCGCTTGATCGAGTAGATCGTGCGCTTGGGATTGGTGACGGCCTGCCGGCGGGCGATGTCGCCCACGAGCGTCTCGCCCTTGTCGTTGAAGGCGACCACGCTCGGGGTGAGGCGATTGCCCTCCTTGTTCGCGATCACCTTGGGCTCCTTGCCCTCCATGACCGCCACGACCGAGTTGGTCGTTCCGAGGTCGATGCCGATGATCTTCTCGCCCTGCTTCGTCGCCATGGTGTCGCTGCCCTTTCCCGGTTCGTGGCCCGCCGCTTGGCCGGCGGGCATTCGTGTTTCCGTCGTCCGGCGACGTCATTTTTGACGCCTCGCCGACACCCCTTCGGAGGATGCAAAGAGCGTGCCAACGCCGCCCTGCGCGGGCATTGTGAGGGGTGATTTCCGGGGGGCGCGAGGAAACGCCCTGATTCGGCCGTATTGAGGACATCCCGCCGGAGGGTACAGTTGTGGGTTTCAGCGGCCGGCCGCTCGGTCGTCCGGAATGGCCTGCCAATTTGGCCGTCTCCTTGGAAGCATCCGTCGATGGCCCAGTCTGGCCCAGCACGCAAATCAGACGGCAACCGGGCCCCGGGGTTGGCCTCGCTCCGCGCCTCGATCGACGTCATCGACCGGCAACTCGTCGGCCTGATGAATGAGCGAGCCGAGGTGGCCCGTCAGATCGGCCACGTCAAGCATTCGTCCGGCCAGCAGACCTACGATCCCGCGCGGGAGGAGATGGTGCTCGGCCGGGTGGCGGCCGCCAACGAGGGTCCGCTTTCCGACCACAGCCTGAAGGCGATCTTCCGCGAACTGATCTCGGGCTCGCGGGCGATCGAGCAGCACCTCCGCGTCGCCCACCTCGGCCCGGCCTGGACCTACAGCCACCTGGCCGCCCTCCACCGCTTCGGCGGCTCGGTCGACTTCGTGCCCGTGGCGAGCATCTCCGCCGCCTTCGAGGAGGTTCATGCCGGCCACTCGGAATACGGCGTGGTGCCGCTCGAAAACTCCACGGACGGCCGGATCGCCGACACGCTCGACAACTTTGCCAGGTTACCCGTCAAGATCTGCGCGGAGGTTCCGCTCCGGATTCACCACACGCTCCTGGCCGCCTGCGACCGCTCGGCGATCAAGGAGGTCTACAGCCGTCCCCAGGCGCTCTCGCAGTGCCGCAACTGGCTGGCCCGCCATCTGCCCGCGGTGCGACTGGTCGAGGTCACGAGCACGAGCGCGGCGGCGGAGATGGCCGCCAAGACACCCCACGCGGCGGCGATCGCCAGCCGCCAGGCCGGCGTCCATTACGGCCTGAACGTGCTCGCCGAGGAGATCGAGGACGTTCCCGGCAACACCACCCGGTTCGCCGTGATCGGCCATGCCGATTCGGGCCGCACCGGCCACGACAAGACGTCGCTGATGTTCGAGATCGAACACCGCCCGGGTGGCCTGGCCGACGCCCTGGCCATCCCCAAGCGGCAGAAGCTCAACCTCACCTGGATCGAGTCGTTTCCGCTGCCCGGCGAGGACCGCGGCTACATCTTCTTCGTCGAGCTCGAGGGGCACCGCACCGATCTTCGCGTCCGCCGGGCGATCGCCAGCCTGGAGAAGCGGTGCAAGCGGGTGGTGTGCCTCGGCTCTTACGCGCACGCTGCGCCCGTGGGCTGAGGTGCCGTGACAGCCCTGCCGCCGGGGGCGAAAGCCTCCGTCGCTGGGATATTCCGCACCGCCCTGAGTCCCGCTGCTCCGTGCTGCGAGCGGAATCTCCAGGCTCCTCCGGCTTCCGCCCCCGGCAGCCCTTACCCCGTGATCAGCCGCTTCATCTCGCGGACGGCCTCGGCGAGCCCCACGAACACGGACCGGGCCACGATCGAGTGGCCGATGTTGAGTTCGCCCATGCCGTCGAGCCGCGCCACGGGCACCACGTTGCGGTAGGTGAGGCCGTGGCCGGCGGCGAGCAGCAGCCCCGCCTGCCGCGTCATGCCGCCGGCCCGCGCGAGGTCCACGAGCCGGTCTTCCCGCTCGGATCCGGCGGCGTTGGCGTAGCAGCCCGTGTGGAGTTCGACCGCCTCGACGGCCAGATCCACGGCGGCGTCGATCTGCCGCGGTGCGGGGTCGATGAACAGCGAGACGCCGATCCCGGCGGCGCGGAGCCGGGCCACCGCCTCGCCCACGGCGGCCCGGTGGCCGACGACGTCGAGCCCGCCCTCGGTGGTCACCTCCTCGCGCCGCTCGGGCACGAGCGTCACCTGGTCGGGCCTCACGCGACACGCGATCGCCACCATC
>CAXNGP010000065.1:0-8504 GCA_964201845.1 Pirellulales bacterium | reverse complement strand
CCACCTCGCCGCACTTCCAGTCGGGCTGGCCGCTGTCGCGCTGGAGGAAGTCGAGCGCGCTCTCGCCCGGCAGGAAGGGATCGTGCTGCCGCAGGTAGCCGAGCCGCAGCCGGGGGTGGCGGACGATCTCGCCGGAGTCGAGCTCCTCCTCGCCGAGGATGATCCGCAGGAGGGTGCTCTTGCCGGCGCCGTTGCGGCCGATGAAGCCCACCCGGCCGTCATCGGTGATCGTGGCGCTGGCTCCGTCGAGGAGCACCTGGTCGCCATAGCGCTTCGAGGCGTTCTGGATGTCGAGAAGAACCGCCATACGGCTAGCGAAGAACCGCCATCCGGAACCCGGATCAGGAAGGAGCGAGGAGCGGAGGGCACGGGAGTCGAACCCGCAACCGGTTTCCCGGCACCACATTTCCAGTGTGGCCGCTAGCCATTCGCTTACCCTCCGAACGGCACTTTTTCGGACTGCCCCCACTGCTGTCCCGACCGCTGGGCATGTCTGGCGGTGGGGCTGTGCGGCTTGGGAAGCCTGAAAGCGTCCGAGGATTCTACATCGCCCTGGCCAATCAGGCATCCCCCGGCCCGGCAGCCGGCGGCGCGGCTATCCTTGCGGGATGGCCCCTCCCACTCACAAACAGACCACTCCGCCGCTCACGATCGTGTTCTTCGGCCTCGGGGCCGTGGGCTCGAGCATGCTCATCTGCCTGGCCGAACTGGCCGAGCGTGACGGCATCCCCGTGCGGTTCAAGGTGTTCGTCATCGATCCGGCGGGGGCCCGCGAGGCGCTGTATCACGCCGAGCGGCTGATGCGGCGAATCGAAATCATCGGTGTCGAGAGCTTCGATGCGATCCTGGATCCGGCCGGGTCCATCTCCGAGAAACTCGCCGGCGCCAGCCTGCTCGTCAACGCCGCGATCCCGCGGTTCAACTGCCCGATCATCGAGCTGGGGGTTCGCCTCGGTGTCCACACGCTCGACCTCGCCTCCGACATGTACAACCCGGAGACGGCCAACTCCCTCACGTTCGCCCAGTATGCCCACGACCGAGCCCTGCGGGACAAGGGGGTGGCGGCGCTCATCAACATGGGCATCTCCCCGGGCATCACCAACTTCCTGATCGGCGAGCGAATCTGCCGGATCAGTGCCGCGCATCGCAAGGATCTCGACATCGAGTCGATCGCCCTCTTCCTGCTCGAGGACATCGATGCCGATGCCGTGATTTTTTCCTGGGCCCCAGCGGTCGCCCTCGACGAGCTCTCGCAGAGCCCGCTGCAGCTGCGGGACGGCCGGATGGTCATGCATGACCCGTTCACGGGGGCCAGAGACTACCAGTTTCCGCACGAGCCCCGGGCCTGGCGGCAGTATCCGCTCTATCAGGAGGAGCTCCTCTCGCTGCACCGGTCGTATCCGGCGGTGGAAAACATCGGAATCTTCACCGGCGGCTCGGAGGTCGAACTCGTCAAGGCGCTGCACCAGCTCAACCTGCTCTCGAAGGAGTCGCTCGGGGCCAATCCGGAGCTCACGATCGAGGCGGTCGTGAGGGCCGCGATGCCCGGGATGAAGAAGCCGCGGCGGATCGAGGATTACCTGCGGTCGGGCGTGATTCGCCGCACGCACTTCTGTGCGGCGGCGGAGATTCGCGTGAGCGAGTCGGTCCGAAACGAGCGGCAGACCATCATCGAGACGGTGGGCCTGAGCTTTCTCCGATACCGCGAGCTGCTCGGGACCCCCTACGCCGGTGCCACCTACATCTCGTATCCCACGGCGGTGGGCGCCGCGATCCTCGGGTGGCACACGCTCTGTCACGTGCGGGCGGAGCCGGGCAGCATCCGGGGAGTGGTGACCGGCGAGGACCTTGCCCGGCTGCTGCCGCAGCCCCGCATCGACGCGGTCCGCCGCGATCTGGTGGCCTGGGACATCGACCTGTTCGAGAGCACCCGCGACGCGGAAAGCGGCTAGGCAAGGCCCGCCTCGGTTCCCCGATGCCGCCGCTGCCCTCGCCTCGTTCGTCGCGGACTTCATCAATGCCATCGCCGGTGGGCTGGTCTCGGTGCCGGCCCTGTTCGGAATCTTCTTTCGGGCTCCGGCCGCCGAGCCTGAAACAGCGCGTCGTCGGATGCGGACTCGTGCGGCTTGGCCGGCCGGAGATAGGATCCCAGTCGGCCAGGCATCGGAAGCCCTCGTGGAAGAGGCCGCCTGGAGTCAGGAGCCAACCCGCGATGCAACCGCTCGTCATTCCCGGCCTGCTGTCGCCCGCCGAAGTCGCCGAGGCCAACCGGCTCATGGACACGGCCGAGTACGACGACGGCCGGGCCACCGCCGCCGGTGCAGCCCACGCCGTGAAGGCCAACCGCCAGCTGTCGCGGCGATCGGCGGCGGCGCCTGCCCTCGATGCGGTCGTCGATGCCGCCCTGCGACGCTGCCAACCGTTCCGGGAGGCGCTCTCGCCGAGCGCCGTGTCGCAGGTGATCTACGCCCGCTATGGCGTCAGCGACGGCTACGGCAGACACGTGGATGCCGTGATGACCGGGATGCCGCCGATGCGGGCTGACGTCTCGCTGACGATCTTCCTCAGCGACCCTGCCGCGTATGACGGCGGGGAACTGAGGCTCTGCCATGGCCTTGCCGACCATACTGATTTCAAGCTCGCCGCCGGGGCCGCGGTGGCCTATCCCACCACGCTCCTGCACGAGGTGCGGCCCGTCGCCCAGGGGGAACGCCGCGTCGCCGTGCTGTGGGTGCAATCCTTCTACCGGGATCCCGAAATCCGCCAGCTCGTCGCCGACCTCCGGCGGTGCCTCACCCACGCCAAGACGGTTCCCGGGGGCGTCGCCGTCGAGCTTTCGCAGGTGCTCGCCAACCTGGAACGGAAGTTCGTCGGAACCTGAACATTCCGCCATCTTTCGCGACGCGTTGACCAGCGCGTTGCAGTGGCCGCGGATCGGGGGTGTAATCTCTTCCACTCGTGTGGGATCGGTTCCTTCACGCCCGCCCCCTGACCGGAGGTTTTCATGCCCCGCCGCCAGCCCCGCCGATCGAGCCTCCGCCGCCCCGTGGTTTCCCGCCGCCGCCGCGCGTCCGCCGAACGCTGCGGCTTCGAACCGCTCGAATCCCGGATCGCGATGGCCGCCGACGTGGCGAGCGTCGCCCAGCCGCCGGCGCTGCTGCCGAAGATCCACGTCTCGCACTTCGGCCAGGACATCTCGTTCACGCGGGATACGTTTCAGCAATGGGCCGCCGACTACATCTCGTTCCTTTCCAACAGCGGCGCCAGCGTCGCCTACATCAACATCGGCGACTACTCCCAGGACCAGAAGAGCGCGTACTCGTACCTCAAGCCAAGCCTGGGCACGAACAACGTCCCTTGGATCGTGACCGACTTCCTCGACAAGCTCCCGGCGGGCGTCGAGGCGGGTGTGATCGCGTATCTCGACGTGGCCAACCCGTGGACGGTCTACGACAGCAACAACACGGCGACGAACGTCCAGACCACCGATGCGGGGCCCAACAGTCCGCCGAAGAACAACGTCTACCAGGCGTTCCAGATGGTGAACGCCATCAACGCCGCCCAGCTGCAATCGGGCGGCACGAAGTTTTTCACCCACTTCCAGGCCGACGGCGAGGGGGCGGGGGCGTTCGAGAGCGACTCCTACTACGGATTCGGTGCCACGCCAGCCAAGGGCACTGTCTACGATCCGAATGGCAACAAGCCGGTCGCACCGACAACATGGACCGCCAGCGACTTCCCCACCGCCGGCTACGGCTACATCAAGTGGCTCTGGAACAGCTTCATGCCGGGCGTGACTGCGGACGCGGTCGCGCCGGGCGGCACCGCGCTGCCGAAGAGTGCAACCGTCCCCGACGTCGTGTTCACCCATCCCGAGGCGGTCGACCCGACCACTTGGTCCGCTCCGTCCGACGGACCGCCTACGCCCTACCAGTTCGGGATCATCAAGTACGCGCAGACCTCTTGGCTCAACTACAGCCCCGGGCCGATGCTCGCCTACACGGAAAACTACTGGTTTGGCGAGAACCACTACATGCCAGGCCCGGGTTCGGCGATCGCCCCCGACGGCACCGCCACGATCAACTACGTACAAACGCCTATTTTGAACGCGCCCACCGTCGCCAACAACTTCCCGAATGCCGGGCCCAACGGCCCGAAGGTGACGTTCAATCAGCCGGTCGTTGCCTCCGGTCTTTCAGCGACGGCCGCCCAGGGCTACGCCGTCATGGGCACCGGCAGCATCGATTCCACCACCTTCAATAACGACTTGCACAGCTTTTTCGGCGGGTCCGGCGTGGGGCAGGGGTATAGCCCGGGGGCCTGGGTCATCGACGGCGGCACCGGATACACGGACGTCGACAAGGGCAACCCCAACGCTCTGAACGTGATTTTCGCGCCGCAGGGCGGCGACACGCCCACCCGGGTGGCGACGGGCTACGTTGATACCGTCGCAAACGGCCAAATCAAGTCGATCACCATCAAGGATCCCGGCGCTGGGTACGTCCACGCGCCGCTGATCTCCATCCAGTCGTTGACCGGGTCCGGACTCCAGGCCGTCGCCCTGATCCGGGAGGAAGACGGGTATCCGACGATCAGTTTTCCGACTACGGGGACGAGCCAGGCCACGGGCTACCTCCAGGTTAACCCCCAGAGCAACAAGCCGGGCGCCATCGTTAATGTCGTGCTGCTCGACCCGGGTTCGGGGTATCCCTATTCGCCGATAAACACGCAGGCCGCCAATCCGCTGGCCAGCACGACTGGGCTCAAGGGCACGTTCAGTTCGACTCCGGCGCCCACACAGTACCTGAGCGCGATTCTGGCTGCCGCGGGCGCGACTGGGGCCCAAGCTGCTCCCCCGATCTACGCGCCCGTGACGTCGAGCACCTCACAGGTGGATTACATCGTGGTCACCGTGCTCGGCGACAACTACGACAGCGGCGTCAATAAGCCCTACTACACACTGGAAGGCGACCCGGCGAACACGAAGCACTACCTGACCGGTGGTGCGGCCAAGAACGGCGTCAGCGTCGATTTCAACTCGGCCTATGTTTCGCCGCTGAATCCGGCGGGATCGTTCTTCGTCGATGATGCCGGGGTGAGCGGCGTCACGGTCATCAACTCGGGCATGGGCTACAGTGCCGGCGCGGTCGTGACGTCCGGAGGTGGCGGATACGACAAGTCCACGACCTACCCGGTGACGTTCCCCGCTCCCCAAAGTGGCCGCGCAGCCAAGGGATTCCTGAACATCAATGCCGACGGCAGCGTCATCGGGATCACCGTGACCGATCCCGGCGCGGGCTATGTGGCTGGGGACGACGGAGCCAGTTTCACCCTCCCGTCTCCCGGGGTCAGCGGCGGCACCGCCGGCGCGGCAGAGGCTTATCTCAGCAACTTCCCGACCGCGACGGTGTCCGAGGCGGCGTTCGGCCCCAACGGCGGCACCCCCGCACGGGCCTTCGTGATCACCGGTGCGCCGGATCCGAAGAATCCGCCCAGCAACAAGAGCAGCGGGTACATCGTCACCGGTATCGGCTTCACCTATCCAGGCGTCGGCTACCAGACCGTGGCCGTGCCGTCGATCACGATTTCAGCGCCGGCCGCCGCGCCGGGGAACGTCCAGGCGGTCGTGCAGGCGCTGCCGGCGCTCGCCTCCAAATACACCGCCGCCCAGCTGCACACCATCACGGAGGTGCTTGGCACGCCGCAGGCGGCGATCAGGGGTGGGGCGAACGCCTACAACTGGCAGGTTTCCAACGGCTACGGTCCCGGTCAGGTGACCGGGGTCACCCAACTCGTCGGCGGCAGCGGATACACATCGGCCCCGATCGTGACCGTCTCCGCCCCGCCGACCGGGGGCCGACCGGCCCAGGCACAGGCGACCGTGAGCAGCGGCGCCATCACGGCCGTAACGATCACTCATCCTGGCTACGGCTACGATCCCGCGAGCCCGCCCACCGTCGCGTTCACCGGCGGGGGAGGCACCGGGGCGACCGCCACGGTCACGCTTGGAGACGTGATGGAGATGAGCAAGGCCGCGGTGAACACCGTCTACGACTTCTACAAGGACCAGCCGCAGCTTCTGGCCGCGATGTTCGACGAGGAGCGGTATCAGGACGTCGCCCTGCCGAAGCTCCGTGAGGCGTTCTACTGGCCGCTGCAGTGGACCAGCTTCCAGACCCCCAACTACACCGATGGCACGAAGACAGCCCAACAGGCGATCGCCACGTTCTCGATCGAGTCGCTGAACCGGTCCAATGCCTTCGAATCGGACGGCACCTACGTTCCGAACGAGGTGGTACGGACCTCGCTCGACTCCAAGTATCAGACCGACGACGCCCTCAAGGCGCCGAACACGCTCGGCGGCACCTTCGCGGGCCTCTCGAGCCTGAGCTACGAGAACTTCGTCACCTTCCTCAACACCGCCGCCACGATCATTGCCGACAAGGCGCCGAAGAACGCCGACGGCACGCCCACCATGCGGCCGCAGGATGTCACGTTCCAGGTCTACGACGCCGCCTTCCTGCCGGTCGAGTGGCTGGACGCGCAGAACGCCAACCGCTGGGGCAGTCAGAACGCGGCGCCCGTGCTGGTCAGCGGAGGCTCCGCCACCGTTCCCGAGAACGCCCCGACCAGCCGGATCGTCTATGCGGCGCAGGCAACCGACATCGGTGCCACCGTCGCCGACCGCACCCTGACCTATTCGCTCAAGCCGGGCCTCGGCGACGATGCGGCGCTGGTCACGATCGATCCGCGATACGGCGAGGTGCGGTTGCGGGCGTCGGCCAACTTCGAGGCCAAATCGTCGTATGCGTTCACCGTCGTGGTCAGCGACGGCGGCTCGCCGGCCTTGAGCACGGAACTTCCGGTGATCGTGGCGGTCGCCGATCTC
Source organism: Pirellulales bacterium (assembly GCA_964201845.1). Classification (GTDB taxonomy): domain Bacteria; phylum Planctomycetota; class Planctomycetia; order Pirellulales; family UBA1268; genus QWPN01. The sequence goes on along the minus strand of CAXNGP010000065.1, from coordinate 1,615 downwards.
CTCGAAGGGCCGGCCGCCCCCAGGGTGGCCGCTCCCGCGGCATTCTCGATCGTCGAGGACACGGCCACGAAGCTGCTCTTCACCGGGACGCCGTTCACCGACGCCGACTCGTCGGTCTCGAAGCGGATGACCGTGACGCTGCAGGCCCCGGGGCGGATCGTGGCGGCCCCGGCGCTCGGCGTGGCCGTCGGCGGCACGCCCGGCAACCGGACGTTCACCGGCTCGCTCTCGGCCCTGAACGCCTACTTCACCGACTCGCGAGGCCAAATCACCTACGTGCCCCCCGCGGATGCGGCAGCAGACGCATTGCTGACGATCCGGATTCGCGAGACCGACGGCGGCCGAACCCTGCAATCCGTTGGGGCGACGCTCCTGCGGATGGTGCCGGTGAACGACGCCCCGCGGCTCCGGCTCGCCGCCGCAACGCTCGTCGCCCGGGCGGAACAACCGTCGCTGCTGCGGTTCGCCGCCGTGGAGCGGGGCGTGATCGACGTGGATTCGCCGCAGGTTTCCGTCGTGGTGACGGTGCCGGCTGGCACGCTTCAGGCGGCTCCGGCCGCGGGCGTCACCGTGAGCGGGTCGCCGTCGGCGCGGCTTGACTTCGCCGGCTCGCCCGCTGCCCTCTCGGCCTACTTCGCGCGGCTTGGCCGAGTCCGCTTCACGTCGGCCCCCGGCCAGACCGGTCCGCAGACGCTCGGGCTCACGGTCGACGACGGCGTGGATGCCCGCAGCTACGCGAAGGCGATCCGCATCGTATCCGCACCGCGGCTGCCGCAGATCGCGGCCGTCGCCGCCTTCCAGGCCGTTCGCGGCGTGGCCGCGCCACTCGTGTTCAGCGGCACCCCGTTCGCGAATCCCGACGCGGCCCGCGAGCCGGGGCTGAGGCTATCGGTGACGCTGGCGGTGGCCGAGGGTGGGATCCGGGCCAGAAGCGGCCAAGGGGTGACCGTGGGGGGAACCGCACGGGCCCGCACGTTCACCGGCACCCTCGCGGCGCTCAACGCCTACTTCACCGACGCGGCCGGTCGGATCACGTACCTGGCTGATCCGCTCGTGTCGGGTCCCCGACCGCTCGGGATCGCGATTGCCAAGCGGGTGGCCGACGCCACGGGAGTCGAGCGGGTGTTGCAGGCGACGGCATGGTCTCGGATCGACGTGGCGTGAGTCCTGTCGGAACCTGATCGCTGCCGCTCGGCGGGCACCGCAGCCCGCGCCGCCGGCCCAGCTTTGCCCGGCGCGACGGTGGGGGCGCGAAGCCCGGTGGCCCCGGTAAGCGCGGCGCCGCGGCTTCTCCACGGCCGCCAATAATGCGGAGCCGGCCTGCCGACAAAGAGGCAGGAGGATCCACGCCGCGGCCCACCCGCTGCCACCATGCGACGCCGATGCCCCTCGACCTTCGTGGCTGTGATCGTGGCCGCGATCGGCTGCGCCGCCGCCTGGGCCGAGGATGAGATCCAGCCGGTCTCGTTTCTCGCACCCGAGTTCGAGGAGCCGCCGCCTGCCCCACAGCCCGGCGACGACAACATCGTCTACCGGTTGGTTCACCGGCTGATCCCGGAGGGCTCCGACCGCCCGATCCCGGCGGCGGACATCAGGCTTCCGGGGCCCGATACCG
>CAXNGP010000064.1:0-8572 GCA_964201845.1 Pirellulales bacterium | reverse complement strand
GGATCCTGGGGATGTACCGAGCGGCCTTCGCCCGGCCGCCGGCGCCCGAGGAGATGGCCGCGGCACTCGAGTTTCTCGCGCTGCAGACGCGGGCGCATGGCGGCGACTTCGCCAAGGATCCGCGTCAGGAGGCCGCCTGGGCCGATCTGGCCCACGCGCTGTTCAACGCCAAGGAGTTCATCTTCGTCCCATGACGCGTCGCTCCCATCACTGCGGCCGGTTCCGCCCGGCGCCGCTCTCCCGGCGGCAGCTGCTCGCCCAGGCCGGCTGCGGCTTCGGGGCGGTGGCGGCCTCGGCGCTCCTCCACCGCGAGGCCGCCCGGGCCGCGACGGGGGTCGTGTCGGTGCTGCACCACCCGGCTCGGGCCACGAGCGTGATCTTCCTCTACATGGATGGGGGCGTGTCGCAGGTGGACTCCTTCGACCCCAAACCGCGGCTCGAACAGGACGCCGGCAAGGATCCCCACTCGCTGTTCAAGGTCGACGCCACGCAGTTCAACAACGTCGGCAAGGTGCTGCCGAGCCCGTGGAAGTTCAAGCCCTACGGCGAGAGCGGGATCCCCGTCAGCGACCTGTTTCCGCACATCGGCGGCGTGGTGGACGAGCTGGCCGTGATCCGGTCGATGACCAGCGAGTTCCCCGAGCACACCAACGCCAACTACTTCCTGCACACGGGAAGCGGCCTCCAGGGGCGGCCGAGCATGGGCGCCTGGACCACCTATGGCCTGGGCAGCGAGAACGAGGATCTCCCCGGCTACGTGGTGGTCAACGGCGGCCTGATCCCGCCGGGCGGCCTCGACAACTTCACGAGCGGCTTCCTGCCGGCCAGCTTCCAGGGCTCGGTGATCAAGCCCGGCCCCGGCGGCCTCGCCAACGTCAAGCCACGCGAGAAGTCGCCCGCGCTCCAGCAGGCGAAGCTCGACCTCGCCGGCCGGCTCGATCGCTCGTTCGCGGCCCGGTTGACCTCGGCCGGCGACGCGCCCGACCCGCTCGAAAGCGCGATCGCCAACCAGGAACTCGCCTGGCGGATGCAGGCGGAGGTGCCCAGCCTGCTCGACCTCGCCGGGGAGGCGGCCTCCACGAAGCAGGCCTACGGCATGGACAGTGACTACGGCCCCACCAAGATCTTCGCCGCCGAATGTCTGCTGGCCCGGCGGATGGTGGAGCGGGGCGTGCGGTTCGTGGAGCTCACCTGCCCACGGGTGGGCGGCGACCGCTGGGACCAGCACGGCAACCTCCGCGAGGGCCACGAGAACAACGCCCGGGCGGTGGACCAGCCGATCGCCGCCCTGATCCGCGACCTCCGCGACCGGGGGCTCTTGGACACGACGCTCGTGGTCTGGAGCGGTGAGTTCGGCCGCACCCCCTTCGCCCAGGGAGGCGACGGCCGCGACCACAACCCGCAGGCCTTCTCGCTCTGGCTGGCCGGCGCCGGCGTGAAGGGGGGCACGATCGTGGGGGCCACCGACGACTACGGCTACCGCGTGGTGGAGAAGAAGTGCACGATCCACGACCTGCACGCCACCATGCTCCACCTGCTGGGCATCGACCACACCCGGCTCACCTACCGCTTCAGCGGCCGCGACATGCGGCTGACCGACGTCTACGGCAACGTCATCGACGAGGCACTGGCCTAGGCGATGGTGGCACACTCCGCCGGCAGGTATGCTGCCGCGAAACCTCGGAGCCCCATCATGCCCGCCCTTGCCTCACAGCCGCTCGTCCTCGTGCTCGGTTTGATCGCCTCGCTCGCGGCCACGGGGCCGCTTGCCGCCGACGAGCCGGCCGGTCCCTCGGCCACGCTCGAGCAGCCCGCCGCGGCGACGATCGCGCCGGAGGAGGCGCTTGCCCGCGTCGGCGAGGAGGCCACCGTCGAGTTCGTCGTCCAGGCGGCGCGAAAGCTCGACGACAAGGAGGTCTGCTTCCTGAACTCGCACAAGGATCACCGCGACCAGGGCAACTTCACGGCCGTGATCTTCCGGGCGGCGCTGGCCCGATTCGCGGCCGACGGTGTCGCCAACCCCGCCGAGACGTACCTCGGCAAGACGATCCGGGTCAGCGGCACGGTCGCCGAGCGCAGCGGGCAGGCCCAGATCGTGGTCGAGAGCCCGACGCAGGTCCAGGTCGTCGAGTCGGGCGACCCCGTCAGCCCCGAACCAGAGGACCGCTGAACGCGGCCTGCGGCACGAGGGCCGCCAGTTCGGGAAACAGCGGCAGCTGGCCGGCCGCGGCGTCGGCCTCTCCGATCCCGGCGTGGCGGCCGCCGATCGCGTCGTGGGTCACCAGTTCCATCGTGCCGTCGAGGTGCTCGACGAGCGCGGTGCAGTGCTCCACCCAGTCGCCGCAGTTGTAGTAGGCGATCCCGTCGATCGTCCGGACCGCGGGCACGTGGATGTGGCCGCAGATCACGCCCGTGCAGCCCTCCTGCCGCGTGTAGCGGGCCACGAAGTGCTCGAAGTCGTTGATGAAGTTGACGGCCGACTTGACCTTCGACTTGAGCATCGAGCTGAACGACCAATAGGGGTAGCCGAGGGCCCGACGGGCGGCGTTCATCCAGGCGTTCAGGTGGAGGGCCACGGTGTAGGCCCGGTCACCGAGTTTGTAGACCCAGGCCGCGTGCTTGGTGAGGTGGTCGAAGACGTCGCCGTGGATCACGAGCAGCCGCTCGCCGGAGGGCGTCTCGTGAATGAACTGGTCGGCCAGTTCCATGTGGCCAAAGGCATGGGGGGAAAACTGTCGCAGGAACTCGTCGTGGTTGCCGGTGGCGTAGTAGACCCGCGTGCCCCGCTTGAGCATCCCCAAGATCCGCCGCACGACGAAACTCGAGGTGTCGGTCCAGAACAGGTTCCGCTTCAGCTTCCAGCCGTCGATGATGTCGCCGACGAGATAGAGCCGGTCGGGTTCGAATCGTCCGAGGAAGTCGAACAGCTCACCGGCCCGCGAGAAGCCGCAGCCGAGGTGGACATCCGACACGAACAGCGAACGGACCCTCATCGCGACGCCTCCATGCGAGCGGGGGAACCGCAGGCCCGCAGCCGGGCCCGTCGAGGCCAGAGGCTACCGGCGCATCGCCGCGGTGGGCTGCGCCGAAAGCCGTGAGAATTGCGTGAGCGCGGCGGGTGGCGGGGCCCTGGATTCCGCCGGTGGTGCGGCCGGCGGCGGGCGACCTCAGGCTTCCCGCGTGGAGAGGCTCTTGACCGTCAGCACGGCCCCGACGCTCATGAGCGCGAGCCCCAGCCAGCGCGGCGGCTGGACGACCTTGCGGAGCGCCGGAGCCTGCCAGGTGTTCGGCTGCGGACCTCCGCCGAGGCGGGCGGCGACGAAGTGGCTCGACCGCTCGTTGAGCGTGAACGACTCCACGACACGGAACTGCATCCCCAGGAGAAAGAGGAGCAGCCCCGCCAGCAGCAGGCGGTGGCGTGAAAGGGCCATGGACACACTCCGAACGCGACGCGGGCGGCCCACCGCCCGCTGTCCTTGAAATCGTGTCGCAGCAGCCCGCGACTGAAGCCGCCGCCGGGGAAGCGCGGTTTGCGCGGGTATGCCAGCGGTAGCGGACGCCCCGCCCGCCCGACGCCCCCCGGCAAGCCGGGCAGGCTGGGCAAGGGGCCGGCGAAGCTTCCGAAAAATCCTGTGGAACCGGTCGTGAGGGTGACGATGGAAATGACGCTGCCGGGAGATAGGCCGGCCAGCACCCCGCAGGATCTGATCGTGACCGCCTCGCTGCAGACCCAGACCATGAGCCGAACCGTACGGATGCTCGCCGCCCTGGTGACCGCCGCGGTGGGCACGGGCTGGGTCGGCGCTGGGGCCGACGAACCGGCGGCCCCGGCCGTCCCGGCCCCGGCCGTCCCGGTTGAGGCCGTCCCGGTTGAGGCCGTCCCGGTTGAGGCCGTCCTTGACGAGGCCGTCCTTGACGAGGCCGTCCTTGACGAGACCGTCCTGCCCGTCGCCGACGAAAGTCCGCTGGCCGGAGGGCTCCTGCTCGAACCTGCCGGCGACGTGCCCCTGCCTGCCGCGCCCGCCTCGCCGACCGCGGCGAGCGGGGCGACCGAGACCCTGCCGCCGCCACCGGCGCTGGTCGTCGCAGACGCGCTGATCTCGGTGCCCGAAGTCCTGGATGTCTCTGGTCCCGACGGCCTGCTGCTCGACGACGGCGCCCTGGACGAGATGCCCTTCGAGGCCTCCTCCGGCCGCTGGTTCTGGAACGGCGGCTGGTACGTGGGGGGCGAGAGCCTGTGGATGGATCGCAGCCGCAACAACCGCACGATCATCGCCGCCGACGTGGTCACCCGCGACGTCACCTACACGACCTTCGCCCAGCCCTTCGACGTGGCCCCGGGCGCCCGGGCCACGATCGGCAAGTCGCTCGGCCGCGACTACCTCGATCGCGACCGGTTCATTGAGTTCGTCTACTACGGCGGGATGGCCTACGAGGATGCCGACGGTTGGAACGGTGTGGGCACGAACTCCCTGTTCACCCCGCTCGACTTCCGGGCTCCGGGCTTCAACGCGGCCGGCGCGTACACGACGAATGTCAGCTCCGACTTCAACAGCTGGGAGTGGAACTACAAGCTGCGGCGGCGGCTGGGCCGCGACCAGCTGGTGATGTCGCCCGGCGGCAACTGGACCCGGCACGCCGAACGTGGCTGGCTCCCGGGCCTGATCGTGGGCATCCGGACGGCCAACGTGAACGAGGACTTCGCGCTGACGAGCACCCGGCCCGGCGTGAGCACCGACCAGTTCGGAGGCCGGTACCTGATCAACACCTCCAACTGGCTGCTGGGCATGAATCTCGGAGGCGAGCTCCTCAGCCAGAACGAGTTCTACTACTGGGGACTCCGCGGCCGGGCGGCACCCGCCCTCTCGTTCGCCAACGCCTCGCAATCGGCCGTCGGCGTCAACACGACCTCGACCGGACCGCAGGGCGTGACCAACTTCGCGGCCGAGGCCGGTCGCACGGGCGCCGGCTTCCTCGGCGACCTGACCCTGTTCGCCGGCTGGCAGATCACCCCCAACTTCTCGCTCCAAGCCGGCTACGACTTCCTCTGGGTGGCCGGCATGGCCACGGCCACGCGGCAGTTCAACCTCGACCAGCGGGACACCAACGCGATCGACGTCGGCGGCCAGACCTTCTACAACGGCGTGTCGTTCGGGTTTTACGGCAGCTGGTAGGCGGCCCCGGTCAGGACACCGCCCGCAGCGCCACGGCCACCGCCTGCCCCGTCGAGCAGAGGTTGACCTTCACCGCCGTCGCCGGCCGGCCCGCCAGGGGCTCGCCATGCACGACGTTCACGGGGCACTCGGGGTCCGGCGAGCGGTAGTTGAGGGTGGCCGGCACCAGGCCCTGCTCCAGGCCCATCAGGCTGGCCACCAGTTCCACCGCGCCGCCGCCGGCGCCGAGGTGACCGAAGCTGCTTTTGGGCGCCGTCACCGGCACCGCCCCAAGCTCCGCGGCGATCGCCCGCGCCTCGGCCCGGTCCATCTCGACGGTGCCGACACCATGGGCGTTGACATGCCCCACCTCGGCCGGCGCGAAGCCCGCCGCCGCGCAGACCGCACGGATCGCCTGCCGCAGCGACTGGCCCGTCAGGCCGGTGCGGCGCGCCCCGGGCTCGCAACGGACCGCCGTCGCGACAAGCGCGCCGCGGATCCGCGCCCCGCGGCGCTCGGCATGCTCGCGGGACTCCAGCACGATCGCACCGGCGCCCTCGCCGTTGACGAGCCCGTCACGCTCCAGGTCGAAGGGGCGGCAGGCCGACCGGAAGTCGTCGGCGCGATGTGACAGGAGCGCGTCGCCCCGGGCCACCAGCGCCGTCGGGTGCAGCCGGCAGCCGGTCCCGCCGGCGAGCATCACGTCGGCCCAGCCTCGCTGGATGACGCTCGCGGCCTCGGTGATCGCCAACAGGCTCGAGACGTCGCCCAGCACCATCGAGTTGTTGGGGCCGCGGGCGTCGTGGGCGATCGCGATGTGGGACGCGGCCATGTTGGGCAGGTGCTTGAGCAACCAGAGCGGATGGAGCTCCTCCTGGATCGCCTCCGACCAGAGATGGAAGTCGAACCGGCCGTCACGCGCGCTGCGGCGGTAGGTCTGGGCGAGATCCTCGAGATCGGCGTAGATCATGTCGCTGCCGAACACGACGCCGACCCGCTCCGGCTCGAGGCTCCCCTCGGCGATGCCGGCGTCGGTCATCGCCAGGTCGGCGGCCGCGAAGCCGAGCTGGATCTCCCGGCTCATGACCTTCAGGCTCTTGCGGGGCCGGACATACTGCTTGGGGTCGAACTCGGCGATCTGGCCGCCGAAGCGGACCTTGAGGGAACTGGCGTCGAACAGGTCGACCGGCCGGATCCCGCTCTCCCCGGCGCAGAGCGCCCGCCAGAAGTCCTGGCAGCCGGTCCCGATCGGAGACACGACCCCCGCGCCGGTGATGACGATGTCCCGTGACTGATCCATGACGTCCTGACACTAAACCACCGCCCCGGCCCGCGGATAGTGCCAGCGGCCCGGGCGGCCGCCAGCGGCCTCATCCTCCCCCATTGCGTGGATGGGAGTCCCGCCACTGCCGGGGCTCGACGGGCCGCTGGTCCGCCCACAGCCCCAGCCGCTGCCGCCGGGCCGCCGCCTCCGCGGCGATCAGATCGTCGTCGGTCGCGAAGCCGCCGAAGGCCCAGGCCCAGCCCTCCGCGACGAGCTCGCGGTTCAGATCCCGGTCGTCGATCCAGAGCGTGCCCAGGAGCCGGCCGTGCTGGTCGCGGGCGGTGCCCTCGACCCGCACCCGGCCGCCGGCCAGCTTCCCGGCGAGCGTGCGGCGGGCGGCGTCGCCATACGGCTGGCCGTGCTCGGGCGCGTCGATCCCCTGGAGCCGGATCTTCTGCGGCCGCCCCTGCTCGTCGAGGCAGGTGACGGTGTCACCGTCGTGCACGGCCTCGACCCGCCACAGCGGCCGCCCGGCCCGGTCGGCCAAGGGGCACATCGGCACCGCGAGGCTCGCCAATCCCGAGATCACCGCGGCCACGACGAGATACACCGTCCGGGCCCGCCGGGAGAGCCCCCGCGGAGGAGGCGGAAGGCGAAGGCGGGCTCGAGCCATGGAGTCGATCTGGGACGATGGGGGCCGGCGCGGGCTGCCTTCAGGCGATGAGATCGCCGACGACGTGGCCGTGGACGTCGGTGAGCCGGAAGTCGCGGCCGCTGTGCCGGTAGGTCAGCCGTTCGTGGTCGAGGCCGAGGAGGTGGAGCATCGTGGCCTGCAGGTCGTGGACGTGCATCCGGTTCTCGACCGCCTTGAAGCCGAACTCGTCGGTGGCACCGTGGACGTGTCCCCCCTTCACGCCGCCGCCGGCCAGCCAGACGGTGAAGCCGTGGTGGTTGTGGTCGCGGCCGCTGGGCACCTTCACGCCTGCGTCATTGGGCAACTCGACGGTGGGCGTGCGGCCGAACTCGCCCCCCCAGAGCACGAGCGTCGTCTCCAGGAGCCCGAGGCCGACCAGGTCGTCGAGGAGGGCCCCGATCGCCCGATCCGATTCCTGGGCGAGCCGGCGGTGGTTCTTCTCGATGTGGTCGTGGCTGTCCCAGGGCTGGCCCTCGCCGTGCCAGACCTGCACGTAGCGCACGCCCCGCTCGACCAGCCGCCGGGCGATCAGCATCTGCCGCCCCTGAATGTCGTCGCCGTACCGCTCCCGCACGTGCTGCGACTCGCGGGAGACGTCGAAGGCCTCACCCGCCTCGGCCTGCATCCGCCAGGCCAGTTCCATCGAGGCCAGCCGGGCCTCGAGTCGCGGGTCTTGCCCGCGGGCCGCCAGGTGCCGGCGGTCGAGGCTCGTGGTGAGCTCGAACTGCCGCCGCTGCGTGTCGCGGTCGAGGACGGGATGGCTGACGTACTGCACGAGCTCGTCCACCCGTCGCTTCTTGGTGTCGACGTAGGTGCCCTGGAAGGCTCCCGGCAGGAAGGCGCTCCGCCAGTTCTCGGTGCCCTTGATGGGATAGCCGCCCGGGCACATCGCCACGAACCCCGGCAGGTTCTGGTTCTCCGTGCCCAGCCCGTAGGTCACCCAGGCGCCGGCCGCGGGCCGCACGAGCCGGGCGTCGCCGCAGTTCATCAGCATCAGCGAGGGCTCGTGGTTGGGCACGTCGGCGTGCATGCTCCGCACCACGCACAGCCGGTCGGCATGGCGGGCCACCGAGGGGAACAGGTCGCTGACCTCGAGGCCGCTCTCGCCGTACCGCCGGAAGGCGAACGGCGACGGCAGGGCGGCGCCCGTCCGGCGCTCCGTCTTGAGGGAGTTGGGGATCTCACGGCCGGCATACCGCTCGAGCGCGACCTTGCGGTCGAAGGTGTCGAGGTGGCTGGGACCGCCGTTGGCGAAGATGTGGATCACCGCCCGGGCCCGGGCGGGAAACTGCGGAGGCCGCGGGGCGAGCGTGGAGGCCACCGCGGCGTCGGCCCGTCCCTCGTCGGCCAGGAGGGATGCCGCACCGAGCCAGCCCAGCCCGAGGCCACACCGCGTGAGCACCTCGCGGCGGGTGACGGCGGGCGCGGCGCTCGGGGGTTGGTTGGTCATGGTTTTGTGTT
>CAXNGP010000063.1:0-8632 GCA_964201845.1 Pirellulales bacterium | reverse complement strand
GCTCGCGTTGGCCGCGGGCATCGACGTCCGCCGGGCGGTCGCCGCCGAGGCCCGCCGCGTGCCGGCCCGGTGGCGGGGCGTCTTCGAGCAGGCATCCGCGGGCGTCGCGGCCGGGGAGCCCCTCTCGGTGGCGCTCGGCCGGGCCGGTGGCGCCGTGTCGCCGGGGGTGCTCGGCATGGTCGGCGTGGGCGATCGCACGGGCCGCGACGCCGAGATGCTCGCCGCGGTCTCGGCGTCGCTCGCGGAGGCGGTGGCCGCCCGGCGGGCGCTCGTCACGCTGCTCGTGCCGGCGGTGGTTCGGCTGGCGGCGGCCCTGGCCGTCATCGGCGTGCTGATCGTGCTGTCGGGCATGCTTCGCGACCTCGACGGCCGACCGCTCGACATCCTCGGCCTCGGACTGACCGGACCGCGCGGGCTGGCGATCGCGATCGGCATCCTCGCGGCGGTCACGGTGGCGATCGTGGCCGCGATGCCCGTCGTGATGCACAGTTGGCAGACCCGCGGAGCCCTGCGGCGGATCGGCGAGCGGCTGCCGCTGATCGGACCCGCGGCCCGGGCCGCGGAGGCAGCCCGCTGGTGCCGGACCGCGATGCTCGCCGCCGGCGCCGGCATGGACGTCGGCAGCCTGGTCGCGCTCGTGTCGCAGGCCGCGCCCGGGCTCGCCCAGGACCCCGACACGGTCACCGAACGGCTCCGTGGGGGTCAGTCGCTCGAAGAGGCGCTCGCGGCGGGGGGCGGGTTTCCGGGCGAGGTGCTCGACGCCGTGGGCATCGGGGAACAGACCGGCACCACGGCCGAGTTGCTCGGGCGGCTCGTGCCGGTGTTCGAGGAGCGGGCCCGCCGCGGGTTTGCGGCCGCCGCGCAGGGGCTCGGTTGGGCGGCCTGGGGGGCCGTGGCGGGGCTCGTCGTCCTGATCGTGTTCCGCGTGATGGGGGTCTATGTCGGTATCATCGAGCAGGCGGGAAGGCCGCTGTGAATCGGCCCCCGCTCGCTTGGTGGAGCGGCCCGGCCGCCGTCGCCGAAACTGCTGACATGCCAACCCCATCACGCTTTGACCAGACTCCCCTCCCGACCGGCCGCGGCCGGGCGTGCCGGGCTGCGGTCGTGCTGATCGCGGTCGCGATCCAGATGGCGGCGGGCATCCCGTCGACGGGGGCGGGTGACGCGGCCCCCACCCAGGCCGAGCGGATGGCCGCCCTGGGGCTGCTCCGCTACCGCGGTGATTGGCGCACGCCCCAGGAGGTGGAACTCATCGAGCGGAACGAGGCGGCCACGACCGCCGCCAAGGAATGGAACGGCAAGCTCGCGCGGCTGCGGCAGCGGCTCGAGCAGCCCGCCGCCGCCGATCGGGCGGCCGAGGAGATCTGCGAGATCTCCGATCCCTTGGCGGTGGCGGCGGTGGCGGCGGCCCTCGCCTCGGAGCCGGTGTTCGCGGTCCGGCGGGCCTACCTCGAGGCCCTCTCGCACATCCGCACGCCCGACGCCGTCGCCACGCTGATCGGCGCCGCCCGCGACCATCCCGACCGCGAGACCCGGTTCGCGGCGGTGGAACGGCTGCTGGTGATCGGCCCGCACCAGGCGTTGTCGCCGCTGGTGGCGGGGCTCACCAGCGCCGACAACGCCCAGGTCAACCGCTCGGCCGAGGCGCTCGGGCGGCTCGGGGTCGCCGACGCCATCGGGCCGCTGATTGCCGCGCTCGAGACGAAGCACATGACGGTGACCGGCGCCGGGCAGCCGGCCGGCTCCACGAGCGCCACCTTCACCCCGGCCGGGGGCGGGCTCTCGATGGGGGGCGGCCCGAAGCCGAAGCTGGTGGGCGTGCGCAACGACCGCGTCCTCGAGGCCCTCGTGGCGCTCACGGGACAGAACTTCGAATGGGATGCCGCCGGCTGGCGGGCCTGGCTGGCCAACGAACGGGCCTTGCCTCCCGAGTTCGATCCGCGCCGCAGTTGAGGATGACCCGCGATGGAGCACCCCGCATCATGATGGACGCGTTGGCGGACAACTGGCAGATGGCGGTCACCGCCGCCGTGGTGGTGGGAACGCTCCTCGGGCTGCTGTTCGTGCAGCGGGGCCCCGACATGATCATGTTCGGGGGCGTCGTGGTCCTGATGCTGGCCGGGATCCTCGGCCCCACCGAGGCGCTCCAGGGCATGGCCAACGAGGGCATGATCGCGGTGGCCGCGCTGTTCATGGTGGCCGCCGGCGTGGAGCGGACGGGGGCGCTCGCGGTGATCGTCGAGCGGGTGCTGGGGCGGCCCCGGTCGCTGATGGCAGCCCAGGTGCGCACCACGGTCGGTCCCGGCATTGTGTCGGCGTTCATGAACAACACACCGGTGGTCGCCCTGCTCGTACCGGTGATCCGCGAGTGGGCCCGCAAGAACCGGCTCAGTGTCTCGAAGCTCCTGATGCCGATGAACTGCGCCGTCGTGCTCGGCGGGCTGTGCTCGCTGATCGGCACGAGCACCAACGTGGTGGTCGCCGGGCTGGTGGACAAGCGGATCGCCGCCGGTCTCGACCGGCCCTGGGGCGTGCTCGACCTCACCTGGGCCGGGATTCCGGCAGCCTGGGGCGGGCTGCGGGAGTTCACGGGCCCGCTCGGGATGTTCGACATCACCTGGCTGGGCGTGCCCCTGTTCGTGGTGGGCATCGTGTATGGACTGACAGCCAGCCGATTTCTGCTCAAGGATCGCCGTCCGGCGGTCAGTCGCAGCGACGACCCCCGCCAGTATTCGCTGGAGATGGTCGTCGAGCCGGGCGGTGGGTTGGTGGGCCGCACGATCGAGGCGGCCGGCCTGCGGCATCTCGATGGCCTGTTCCTCATGGAGATCGACCGCGGCGACAGCGTGATCGCGGCCGTCTCACCCACCGAGCGGCTGCAGGCCGGCGATCGGTTGGTGTTCGTCGGGGTGATCGACTCCGTGGTGGAACTGCAGAAGGTGCGCGGCCTGCGGCCGGCCACCGACCAGGTCTTCAAGCTCGACGACCCGCGGAGCGAACGGCGGCTCGTGGAGGCGGTCGTCTCCCCCACCTGCCCGCTCGTCGGTCGCACGATCCGGGAGGGCAACTTCCGCTCGACCTACGGCGCCGTGGTGATCGCGGTCGCCCGCGACGGCGAGCGGCTGCGGATGAAGATCGGCGACATCACGCTCGAGCCCGGCGACACGCTCCTGCTCGAGGCCGGCCCGGCCTTCCTCGAGCGGCAGCGGACCAGCCGCCACTTCTACCTGGTGAGTGAAGTGCAGGACGCCGCCGCGCCCCGGCACGACCAGGCCTGGATCGCCTGCACGATCCTCGCCGGCATGGTGATCGCGGCGGCGCTGGACCTCGTGCCGATGGTGGTCGCCGCCCTCGTGGCGGCCGGCTTGATGATGGTCACGCGGTGTCTCTCCTCGACCGAGGCCCGGCGGGCGATCGAGTGGGAGTCGCTGCTCCTGATCGCCGGCAGTTTCGGGCTGGCCGAGGCGATGCAGAAGACGGGCCTGGCCGCGGTGGTCGCCGAGGCTTCCGTGGCCGCCGCGGGCAACAACCCGATCGTCGTCTTGGCGGCGATCTATCTTGTCACGATGGTGGCGACCGAACTCTTGAGCAACAACGCCGCGGCCGTCCTCAGCTTCCCGATCGCCTGGCAGACGGCCGAGCAGCTTGGCGCGCATCCGTTGCCCTTCGTGATGGCGATCACGGTCGCGGCCAGTTGCGGCTTCGCCACGCCGATCGGCTACCAGACCAACCTCATGATCTATGGACCGGGCGGGTACAAGTTCACCGATTACGTGCGCTACGGCGGCCCGCTCAACCTGATCGTGATGGCGCTGACGGTCGCCCTCGCTCCGCTCATCTGGCCCTTCTGACGCGAGTTTTTGCGTCGGGCCGGCGCAGGAGCGTACGCTACAGGGTTGGCACGAGCCTCCCCCGTCACGGGCGTCCCTGTCACGGGCTCGCCCGGAGCCGCCGGTATGAGCGACATCCTCTTCCAATACTATCCGGTCCGGCTCACGACCTGGTTCTACCTGGCGTCGCTCCTGTCGATCGCGCTGTTCTTCAAGTTCAACCGCGTCTGGAGCGTCCGCAACCTCGACCTGCTCGGGCTCGTGCTCCTGGCTCCGGGCCTGGTGGCGCTGGAATACGTCGGGGAGACGGAGGCGGCCAAGATTGCCGCCCGGACGCTCGGCTTCTGGTGGATCTTCGCCGTCTCAGGGGCGTTCCTGCTGCGGATGCTGTTCGACTCGATGATGGTCCGTCGGCCGATGCTCGAGCCCAACCTCACCACGGGCGGGCTGGTGTTTCTCGGCTGCTCGCTCTTGGTCTTCCTGCTGGCCAACGTCATCAACTCGAAGCCCCACAAGGACGACGTCGCCAGTGCGGCGGCCGCCGAGCGGCTCGGGGCGCGGGAGGCGGCCGTCGATGCCGACCAGCTCGTGCGGTACGGGCCGGGCTATCCGCTGCTGTTTCTCCTGCCACAGATTTCGACCCGCCAGTTCCTCGCAGGCGAGGCTCCCGCCGAGCCCGACGCCGACGCCGCCGCCCGGCGACAGGTCCATGAGTCGACCGCCCGGGTGATGGCGATCCTCTCGCAACTGGCCATCGTCGCGGGCATGGTCTTCATCGGCTGGCGGCACTTCGACAATGCCCGGCTCGGGATCGCGGCGGCCGTGCTCTACCTGCTGATGCCCTACAGCGCCTGGATGAACGGCAGCGTCGACCACGTGCTGCCGGGGGCGCTGGTGATCTGGGCGGTGGCCGCCTACCGCAACCCGATCCTGGCCGGGGCCCTGATCGGCCTCGCGATCGGCACGATTTACTACCCCGTGTTTCTGCTCCCCCTGTGGTGCAGCTTCTACTGGGAGCGGGGCGTGCGGCGGTTCGCGCTGGGCGTGGTGGCGGCGCTGGGAGCGCTCGTGGTGGCGTTGGCGCTCACCTCCCCCGACACGGCCGTGTTCCTCGGCCAGTTGCGGCAGATGTTCGGCTGGATCTTCCCCAGCGACGTCTCGCTCGAGGGCTTTTGGGCCCTGCCGTCGAGCGACGGCGTGTTCCGGCTGCCGGTGCTCGCCGCCTTCATCGCGATGATGGCCACGCTATCGATCTGGCCGGCCCCCAAGAACCTCGGCACCCTGATGAGTTGCACGGCCGCCGTGCTCCTGGGCACGCAGTTCTGGAAGGCCCAAAACGGCGGCCTGTTCATGGCCTGGTGGCTGCCGGTGCTGCTGCTCGTCGTGTTCCGGCCGAATCTCGAGAACCGCGTGGCCCTGCTCGTGCTCCACGCCGACTGGTTCCCGCGGCGACGGCCGACGCCGGTCGCCGACCGGGCCGCGTGACCGGGCTGGTGCGCAGCTCGGGGTCGTCCATGCCATCTCGCCGGACGCTCCCTGCGGCCATCCTTGGCCTCCGGTCGCTCGATGCTAGCTTGCTCCGGCATCCTGCCTCCGCTCGCTATCAACGCCGCTCGATTGGCATGGGCGACCCCTCGCGGAGCCATCGCTGGGCTCGGAAGGAACGTCGGCCGTCGCTTCGGGTAGCCGCCATACAAGCCCCCTTGCGCAAGCAAGGGGGATGCCGCGTGCCAGGCTCAGGAGGCGGGTTGTTCAAACTCCGCCGGCATGGTGGCCGTCATCCCCCCGGCTCGTGCCGGGGGGCTTGTATGGAGTGACCACCGTCAGGGAGCGAACGCTGAAACGCCTTGGGCGTCATTGCTCAGCCGTCGAATATGATCAACGCGCCCGGATTCTGATTCCCCAGAGCCCACAACGGAGCCCACGACGCATGTCCGCAGAAACCCCGGCTGAACGGTTTTCCGGCTACTACGCCACGCAGCCCCCCTGGGACATCGGCCGGCCGCAGGCGGCGTTCGTCGCTGCTGCCGACCTGATCGGCCCGCGGGTGCTCGATGCGGGCTGCGGTACGGGCGACCTCGCCATCTGGCTCGCCGGCCGGGCCCATGCGGTGACGGGAGTGGATTTTTTGGCCGGGCCGATCGAGATCGCCCGGGCGAAGGCCGAGGCGGCGGGCGTGGTGGCCAACTTTCTCGAGATGGACGCGCTGGCGATCGGTGAGATCCCGGAGCGGTTCGACGCCGTCACCGACTGCGGGCTGTTTCACACCTTCGACGACGCCCGGCGTTCGGCCTACGTGGCGGCGCTCGGCAAGCTGCTCGAGCCCGGCGCCCGGGTCTTCATCCTCTGCTTCGCGCCCGCCGAGCCGGGAGAGCACGGACCGCGGCGGGTGAGCGAAGCCGAACTGCGAGCCGCCTTCGCCTCCGGCTGGGAAGTGGAGGCTATTCAGCCAGCCCGGTTCGAGGTCGTGCCGGGCATCCCGGGCGCGGAGTTCACGCCGGGCGGGGCCCACGCCTGGTTCACGCGGGTGCGGCGGGTCTGAGCTTCGCGAGGCCGAGGGGTCAGGCAGTCCGGCGGCGGAGCAGCGTCAGGCCGCCGAGGCAGGCACACCCGACGAGCGTGAGCGTCGCCGGCTCCGGCACCGTGATCACGTCCTCCACCCAGGTGGCGTTGGCGGGCACCGAAGACGAATAACTGATGGCCGGCTTGTCGCCCCCGGCGGCGCTCTGCAGCGTCCAGGTGCCGCCGTTGTTCAGATAGAGCCCGCCGTAGTCGTAGACGGCCGCCTCGAGCGTCGGGCCCGATTGCGTCTCGCGGACATCCTTGGGCCCGACCGCGTAGTTGATTCCGGCCAGCTTCCAGACGCCCCCTTCCTGCATGAAGACCGGGCCGCCGGAATCGTTCGTCGCGAGGATGCCCTCGTTGGCACTTCCGCCGACGTCGAAGTCCCAGGCGAGCTGGGTGCCCGCCGCCCCGCCGTTGGCCAGGCCGTCGAGCGTGTTGGTGCCCCAGCTGCGGTTGCTGGTGAAGGCCCCCCAGGTCCAGCCCTTGGCCTCGGTGCCGTTGGGAAACCGTTGCCCGATCACCTCGGTGTCGGTCCGCAACCGGCCGCGGCCGAAGATCGTCATCGCCTGGTTGGTCGCGAACGACCCCGAGTACATCGGCACGATCTTGTCGTTCGGGAAGGCGCCGCTGATCTGGTACAGCACCAGGTCGCTGGCGGGATCGAAGAAGGCCGCCGTCGTCGTGTAGCTCGTCGCGTCGGGGAACGTGATCGCCTGGCCGGTGAGATCGCCGAGGTGCTTCGCCGTGAGGAAGAACTGAGACGCGATCGGCGTGCCGAGAAAATCGCTGAAGTTGCCGACCTGGCCCCAGCGGGTGGCCAGGCCAGGGTCGGTCGGCGCCGCGGTGTTGCCCGCCGCCGAACCGAGGATGATGACGGCCGCCGCGGGCGTCGCCCCGAGGCCGCACGCGAGGCCGACCACGCCCGCGGCCACCAGCCGTCGCAGGGGCGAGGTCACCGAACGAAAACTGGATGCCGGCCGGGGCATGGGGGTCGCGGTTCCTGCGAAATCCTCTGTCGCCTCCACTGTAAGGCCGGCCTGCACACGCGGCAAACATCGGCGCCGGATCAGCGGGGGCCGCAGGTCCGGCAGGGTTCGGTACGCTGCCTGAGATGCGACTCTTCCCCTCCGACCGCTATCCGCTGCCGCTGCCGGAGGGGCACCGGTTTCCGGTCGCAAAATACGCCGCGCTGCGTCGCCGGCTGGAAGGTCATGCGGCGGCGGGGGCGCCGCTCGCGTTCGTCGAACCGCACGCGGCCACCGACGACGAGCTTCTGCGGGTCCACGACCGGGCCTACGTGGGGCGGGTGCTCTCCGGCACCCTCGCGGCCGCCGAGGTCCGCCGGATCGGGTTCCCCTGGAGCCCGGCCCTCGTCGAGCGGTCGCTGCGGAGCACCGGCGCGGCCGTCGATGCGGCGGCCGCGGCGCTGGAAGACGGTGTGGCCGCGAGTCTGGCCGGCGGCACGCACCACGCCGGCCGTGACTGGGGGGAGGGGTACTGCGTGTTCAACGACACGGCCGTGGCCGCCCGCGAGTTGCAGGCCCGCGGGCTCGTTGGCCGGGTCGTGATCCTCGACTGCGATGTCCACCAGGGCAACGGGACGGCCGAGATCTTTGCGGACGACGAGAGCGTGTTCACGATGTCGATCCACGGTGCGCGGAACTTCCCGGTCCGGAAGCATCCCGGCTCGCTCGACGTTCCGCTCGAGGACGGCACCGGCGACGACGACTATCTCGCCGCCCTGGAGCCGGCCGTGGCCGAGTCGGTCGCGCGCGGCCGGCCCGACCTCGTGCTCTACATCGCCGGCGCCGATCCCTACGCGGGCGACCGGCTCGGCCGGCTCAACCTCACGAAGCAGGGCTTGCTCGCCCGCGACCGGCTCGTGCTCGACGCCGTGCGGTCGGCGGGCGTGCCGCTGGCCATCGTGTGCGGCGGCGGCTACTGCGAGGACATCGAGAGCATCGTCGACATCCACGCCGCCACGATGCTGCTGGCCGCCGGAGCGTGACGCGGGCTCGGGGCCGCCCGTGCCAGCTCGTCGGACGCTCGCTCCGGCCATCCTGGCCTCCGCTCGCTCGATGCTGCCCTCGCTTCGGCATCCAGCCTGCGCTCGGCCAGCAACGCCGTCTCGATTGGCACGGGAAACCCCGAGCAGTCCAACGGTTGAGCAGACAGCGGAATCGGCAGCGGATCCGATTCGTCTGAACGCCCGTCGCGCGCCACTCCGCGCACGAGCA
>CAXNGP010000062.1:0-8887 GCA_964201845.1 Pirellulales bacterium | reverse complement strand
AAGACCTGGGGGATCGAGCCGTTGAAGGTGGTCGCATCGTCACCCTCGTCGGTGCCGAAGGCGATGATGAACTGCGAGAGCCACTGATCCTTCTTCTTCGCGGCGTCTTCGCCCACCCGCGTCTCGTCGGCTTCGGTGGCCGTCAGCAGCGACTCGTAGAGCTGCTCGGCCTGCATCTGCCTGAGATAGAAGTGCGTGAACTTCGGCCGCTCGCCCAACGAGGGATCGTCGGCCTTGTTGGCGGGCGTGGACTTGCTCGACAGCGCATACGGCTTCGAGAGCACGATCCACCGCATCAACTCCTTGATGTCGAAGCTCTGCTCGCGGAACTGCTCTGCCAGCCCGTCGAGCAACTCCGGGTGCGAGGGCGGATTGTGGTCGCCGAGATCGTCGACCGGCTTGGTGAACCCGTAGCCGAGAAAATGACCCCAGGTCCGATTGACCATCGCCCGCGGGAAGTACGGGCTGGCCTTGATGAGCTGAGACAGTTCCTTCCGGCGATTGACGCCGTACGCCGTGCCATCCTGCATCGTGCCGGGCAGGTAGCCGGTCTTCGAGATCTCGGTGCCGTCGATGAACACCGGATAGGCCACCTTCATCAGCCCGTTCCGGAGCTCGTAAAACAACTCGGCTTCCTCGGGATTTCCACCCTCGCCGGCGAAATCCTCATCGACCAACTCCACCCACTGAACGTCGTCGGTACCGTCCCGGCGCCGCAGGGCACGAGTCTGCCGGAAGAACGCATTGAGCTCCCAGAACTGGTTTTGCTTGCCCTTGTTGAAGGGATGGTTGTGGCACTGCGTGCACTGCACCTGGAGGCCGAGAAACACCTGCGCCGTCTTGGCCGTCGCCTGAACGCCGTTCTCGACACCCATTTCCTCCATCTTGCCGCTGAGGAAGTTGGTCGCGCCGTTGAACCCCTCAAGACCCTTGCGGTTCGCATTCATCCCGCTGGCGGTGACGAGTTCGACCATGAACTGGTCGTACGGCTTGTTCTGCGACAGCGTCCGCCGCAGGTACTGCCGCATCCCGGGCCGGCTGACCCGCTCGTTCGTCACGTCGCGGCCGATCAGGACCGTCGTCCAGACGTCGGTGAAGTTGCGGGCGTATTCGTCGACATAATCGTCGCCCAGCAGTTTGCCGACGAGCGTCGCCTTCTTGGAGGGAGACGAGTCAGTCAGAAACGTCTGGAGTTCCTTGACGGTGGGCACTCGCCCGATGATGTCGAGGTGCACCCGGCGACACCACTCCCCGTCGCTCGCGTCACCGGACGGCTGGAGCCCGGCGTCGGCCCAGCCCGCCGAGATCTGCTCATTGATGAACTTGACCTGCGGAATCCCGTAGTGCTCGTCGGCCGCCTTCTCCGGAGCCGCCGGAAGCGAGCCGGCGACGCTCGCCACGACGAGCAGAACCATGGGCAGAAACACACCTCGGCCGGGGGCGTGACGCATACTGGACTCTCCGCGGGAAGGACGGCCGAAAGCGGCCGACCGGCATTCTATTCGGAAGGCCGCTGCCAGCCTATTCCCACCGCCAACCTGCCCGGCGATTCAGCGACGGGCGGCTTCGAGGCGGGGCGACTGGGGCGAGGCGGCCTCATTGCCCCCGACGAACTCCAAGATCGCCCGCTGCCCGGCATCGCCGAGTCGCGGCTTCGAGAGCTTCAGGATCCTGGTGTACCCACCCGGACGGTCGGCAAATCGCGGGGCGATCACCTCGAACAGGATCCGAGCCGCCTGCTTGTCGCCGAGCAGCTGCACCGCCCTCCGGCGGGCCGTCACGGCCGGGGCCATCGCCTTCGCCCAATCCCGCCACCGAGGACTCCCCCGCCACTCTTTCCAAGCCGCCGTGCCCCGCTCGGCCGAGGTGCCGAACTCCGCCGCCCGACCGGCAGCGGCCAAGCCGCGGCGGGCGATCGTGATGCAACGCTCGACCACGGGCCGCACTTCCTTGGCCTTCGGCAGCGTGGTCACGATCCGGCCGCGGACTTTCGCCGCACCCGGTTCGCCGGCCTCGACGTCTCGCTCCGTGAGCATCAGCGCCGATGCCAGGTTGCGAAGGAGAGCCCGCTGGTGCGACGGGCTGCGGCCGAGCACTCGGCCCTTACGACGGTGACGCATGACTGTGGTTTCCTCGTGGAGAATCCGCGCTGGGGCGGATCAGGTTTCGGCGGCCGCCGGAATTGCCATCCCCAGCCGCAGGCCGACATCGCGGAGCTTTTCCTCGATCTCCTGCAGCGTATTGTCGCCGAAGTTCCGCACTTCCAAGAGCTCCTCGCGGGTCCGACCCACGAGATCACGCACGGTGGCGATGCCCTCTTCGTGCAGGCAGTTGGCAGCCCGTCCCGACAGCCGCAGATCCGACACGAGCATGCCGAGCCGGCTCTCGAGCGGCGCCTCGACGGCGAACAGGTCGGCCGCCGCGGGCAGCGGCACCTCCGGCCCCGGCGCGGTGTACCCGACGAACGGATTGAGATGCTTGCGGAGAATCTTGGCGGCCTCGACCAATGCCGTCTCCGGAGTGATCGTGCCATCGGTCCAGATTTCGATCGTCAGCTTGTCGTAGTTGGTCTTCTGGCCGACCCGGGTCTCCTCGACCTCATACTTGACCCGTGTGACGGGGCTGAAGACGGCGTCGAGCGGGATGATCCCGATCTCCTGGGAAGCCTGGCTGTGCTCGCTGGACGGAACGTAGCCCCGCCCGTTCTCGACCACCATCTCGAGTTCGAAGGGCACGTCGTCCGTGAGCGTCGCCAGCACCAGATCCTTGTTGACCACCTCGACGGCGTCGTCGGTCTGGATATCGGCGGCCGTGACCGGGCCGCGGCTGCTCTTCTCGACCCGGATCACGCGGGTGGAGTCGCTGTGATTCTTGACAACGAGGCTCTTGACCGCGAGCACGATGTCGGTCACGTCCTCCTTGACGCCCTTGATCGTGGTGAACTCGTGCAGGGAACCGGCGAGCTTGATCTGCGTGACCGAACTCCCCTCGAGGCTCGACAGCAGGACGCGCCGCAGGCTGTTGCCGACGGTCGTGCCGAACCCGCGCTCGAACGGCTCCGCGATGAACTTCCCGTAGGTGCCGGTCAACGTGGCCTGGTCGGCCGTCACGACACTCGGCAGCTCGAGTCCTCGCCAACGGATATGCATGGGTCGCTCCTCCGGAAACTCACTTGGAACAAAGTTCGATGATCAGATTGGCCTGCACGGGAATCGAGACATCGTCGGCCCCCGGCAGCCGATCGACACGCGCCTCGGGGATCGGTCCCTCGAGGCGGGAAAGAAAGTCGGGAACCTCCCGGCGAAAGTCCGCCAGGGCAGCATGAACCAACTGCAGGCTCTTGGAGCGGTTCTTCACCCGCACGAGGTCGCCGGCCTTGACGAGGTAACTCGGGATGTCGAGCCGCCGGCCGTTGATCGTGATGTGGCCGTGCATGACCATCTGCCGCGCGGCCGCCCGCGAGGAGGCGAACCCGAGCCGATGAACCACGTTGTCGAGCCGCCGCTCCAGCAGCGACATCAGCGTCTCGCCGGTGTTTCCCTTGCCCCGCTCGGCCCGGGCGAAGTAGGTGCGAAACTGCCGCTCCAGCACGCCGTAGTAGTGCTTGAGTTTCTGCTTCTCCCGGAGCCGAAGGCCGTAGTCGGTGGGCTTGGGCCGCCGCTTTTGAATCACGCCCGGAGGCACGGGCCGCCGCTCGAAGGCGCACTTCGGCGTGTCGCACCGGCTGCCCTTGAGGAACAACTTGAGGCCGTCGCGGCGGCAGAGGCGGCAAACCGGACCAGTGATACGTCCCATGGCGTGTTTCTTGGCGTGGAGGAACTAAAAAGAAGGAAGGAAAAACTCGAGGCCCGGGGCGTCAGACCCGCCGCTTCTTGGGGGGGCGGCAACCGTTGTGCGGAAGCGGCGTGATGTCTTCGATGCTGCGAACGTTCATGCCTGCCGCCTGCAGGGCGGTGATCGCACTCTCGCGACCACTGCCGGGGCCCTTGACCCGCACCTCGAGATCCTTGACGCCGAACTTGGCCGCCTTCTCGGCCGCCTGCTGGGCGGCCATCTGGCCCGCGAACGGTGTGCCCTTACGGCTGCCCTTGAAGCCGCAGGTGCCGCCACTCGCCCAGCAGAGCGTGTCTCCACGGGCATCGGTGATCGTCACGGTCGTGTTGTTGAAGCTCGCCACGATATAGGCGATCCCCGTCGACACGCTCTTCTTCTTGGCCTTGCCTGCCTTCGACATTGCTCACACCCTGAGGAACAGGACTCCCGACATTTCCACCCCGGCGACGGCCCCTGGCCGCCGACGGAATCACTTGAGATCCTTGACGCCCTTCTTCCCGGCCACGGTCTTCTTCGGACCCTTCCGCGTGCGGGCGTTCGTGCGCGTCCGCTGGCCACGCACCGGCAAGCCACGGCGATGCCGCAGGCCGCGATAGGTCGCGATATCCTTGAGCCGCGAGATGTTTTGGGCCACCTGCCGCCGCAGCTGCCCCTCGACGACGTAGTCCTTGTCGAGGAGAGCCGCGAGACGGGCCAGTTCATCCTCGTGCAGGTCGCGGGCGCGACCGAGCGGGTCGATGCCGGCCTTGTGGCACAGCTCCCGGGCCACCCGGGCGCCGACACCGTACAGGTACTGGAGGGAGAAGACGGTCTTCTTCTCCGAGGGGATGTCGACACCCATCAAGCGTGGCATGAACCAATCCTCTGCGATCACAAACTTGGCTGCGGTCGGACAGCGCCCGGCGAAGCCGCCGAGCCGACCGTCTGTCGCCCCGATGCCCGTCCGCTCATCCCTGCCGCTGCTTGTGGCGGGGATCGGCGCAGACGACGAACACCACTCCACGACGGCGGACAATCTTGCACTTGTCGCACATGCGACGAACGCTGGCGCGAACCTTCATGGCGACACTGGCAGCCGCTTCCGGCTACCCCTGCAAACCGTTTTGGAGCGAATCGGGTCGAGCCTCAGATGATAGGTCGGCCCGTGGCCCGTTCGCAAGGGGGTGGCCTGAAACCCGGCGGTTCCCGCATGGAGCCCGTTCAGGCGGCCGATTCCCCGGCCCCCACGACCTCCCCGATGGCCGGGGGTGCCGTGAGCACGACCGGCCCGGCCTCGGTGATCGCCACGGTGTGCTCGAAGTGGGCGCTCGGCCGGCCGTCAACCGTCGACTGGGTCCAATAATCGGCCAGGGCGCGGACTTTCTTGGACCCCATGTTGACCATCGGCTCGACCGCGATCACCAGGCCCGGCTCGAGTTCGAAGTCGTGGTTGCGGCGAAAGGCCGGCGTGCAGAAGTTCGGTACCTGGGGATCCTCGTGCATGCTCCGGCCGATCCCGTGGCCCACGAAGTTCTCGACCACCGAAAACCCGTGGTCCCGGACGTACTTCGCCATTTCGGAAGCCACGTCGCTCCAGCGATTCCGCACCGCCATCAGGTCGATCGCCAGTTGCAGCACGCCGGCCGTGCACTCGAGCAGCCGCCGCACGTCGGCCGCCACCTCACCCACCGGATGGGTGACGGCGGAGTCGCCACACCAACCCCCGAGGCTGCAGCCGGTGTCGATGCTCACCACGTCGCCCGGCCGCAGCACCCGGTCGCCCGGGATGCCATGCACGACCTCGTCGTTGACGGAGATGCAACAGACCGCGGGGAACGGCACCTTGCCGGGCACGCCCTTGAACAGGGCGATCGCTCCGTGCTCCGCGAAGAAGGCCTCGACGGCCGCATCGATCTCGCCGGTCGTCACCCCGGGTCGCACCATCCGGCCGGCAACCTGATGCGCGCCCCAGACGACGAGGCCGGCGCGCCGCATGAGGGCGATTTCACGGGGACTGCGCAGGTTCACCACGGCTGGGGCACCACAGGGCGACGGGATTCGGGCCGATCTCGGGACGAGAGCGCAGTATACCGGCGACGAACGCCCGGCACGATGACCGCCTCAACGGCGAATCGCGTTGCGGCGGAAGCGGCGAATCGCGTCCCGAACCCGCGCGAAAATCTCTTCCGCGGTGCCCAGACCGTCGACCGAGGCCAGCTTGCCCTGGCGGCCGTAATAGTCGAGCAACGGCGCCGTCTGCACCTCGAAGCTCGCGATCCGCTTGGCGAAGATTTCGGGGTCGTCGTCGGCCCGCTTGCGGGCCAGCATCCGCCGAACGAGTTCGTCACGGGGGACCGCCAGTTCGATCACGCCGTCGACGCTCATCGCCTGCCGCTCCAGCAGATCGTCGAGCATCGCGGCCTGGGGGAGCGTGCGCGGGAAGCCGTCGAGCAGGCAGCCGTCGCGGCAGTCCGAATCGGACAGCCGGCGATTCACCATCCCGACGATGATCGGGTCGGGCACCAACTGCCCCCGTTCCATGTAGGAGGCGGCCTCACGGCCGGCCGGCGTCGCCGCCTTCACCTCGGCCCGCAGCATCTCGCCCGTGGAGAGATGGGGCACTCGCAGCAGCTCGACCAGCCGCTGGCACTGCGTCCCCTTTCCCGCCCCCGGGGGCCCGATCAGGATGATCCGCATACCGGAAGCCGCTGGCTGGGGAAGACGAGATGGGACCGACCGAGGCCGGCACGACGACGGCGGACTCCCTGCCCATGAACTGGGGCTGCGAAATCAGCTTCGCTCCAACAGTCCGCTGTAGTTCCGCATCACGAGATGGCTGTCGATCTTCTGTACGAGGTCGAAGACCACGCTGACCGCGATCAGGAGCCCGGTGCCCCCGTAGAAGCTGGCCGCCTGGTAGGGAATGCCGAGAAAACCAGCCACCACGGTCGGGATCACCGCCACCAGTGCCAGGAACCCCGCCCCGACGTAGGTGATCCGCTCCATGACCCGCTCCAGGTAGTCGGCCGTCCGCTTGCCGGGCCGATAGCCGGGGATGAAGGCGCCGAAGTTCTTGAGGTTGTCGGCCATCTCCTTCGGGTTGAAGGTGATGGCGGTCCAGAAGTAGCAGAAGAAGTAGATCAGCGCGATGTAGACGACGTTGTAGAGGTAGGACTGGCCCCGGGTGAACGACTCGTAAAGGCCGCGCAGCATGTCACTCTCGGGAAACGCCCGGCTCAGATACTGGAACAGGAACTGGGGAAACAGCAGCAGCGAACTGGCGAAGATGATCGGCATCACGCCCGCCTGGTTGACCCGCAACGGGAGGTATTGCCGGGTGCCGCCGTAGACGCGGCGACCGCGGACGTGCTTGGCGCTCTGCGTCGGAATCCGCCGTTGCCCCTGCGTCATGAAGACGACGCCGGCGACCACGCCGATGAACAGGGCCACGAGCACGGGAATCATCTCGACCCCCAACTTGCCCGTTCCGGCGCCGCCGCCCACTTCCCAGGAGGTGGCCCCGGCCAACTCGAGGAGGGCCGCTGGCATGCCGGCAAGGATGCCCGCCATGATCAGCAGGCTGATGCCGTTGCCGATCCCGAACTCGTCGATCTGCTCCCCGAGCCACATGAGAAAGATCGTGCCCGCGGTCATCGTCATCACCGCGACGAACTGCCAGACGAACGGGAGCTTGCCGTCGACCAGGAAACCCTCCTGGATCAGCGATTGTTCCCGGCCCGGCGCCGCGAGGAAGGCGACGTAGGCCCAACTCTGCAAGATACAGATGATCACGGTCGCGTAGCGGGTGTATTCGTTGATCTTCTTGCGGCCCGCCTCCCCTTCCTTTTGCAGCCGCTCGAGCGGCGGCCAGACCGTGCCCAAGAGCTGGAAGATGATCGAGGCCGAGATGTAGGGCATGATCCCGAGGCCGAAGATCGTGGCCTGGGAGAGCTGGCTCGCCGAGAACACGGCGACCGTTCGGAGCAGTTCTCCGACGCCCCCGGACTGCTTCGAGAAGGCCGACATCACGTCGGCATCCACGATCGGCAGCGGCACCTGCCAGCCGACGCGGTAGATCGCGAGCAGGCCGAGCGTCAGCAGGATCTTCTGCCGCAGCTCGGGAATCGTGAAGATGACGCGGATCTTTTCCAGCACGGAGAGGACTCCTGAGGGCGAACGGACAGGGCCGTTACCCTACCCGCCAACCGGCTTTTTCCGCGACGCCTTTCCCACGTTCCTCACCACGGGGGCGGGGCCGGGGATCTCGGTGACGGTTCCGCCGGCGGCCAGGATCTTCTCCTTGGCCTGGGCACTGAAGTGGTGGGCCGAGACCTTGAGGGCCTTCGAGAGCCCGCCATCGCCCAGGATCTTCAGTTCGTGCCAGATCCCCTTGGCGACCCCGGCCGCCCGGAGCGACTCCGGCGTGACTTCGCTGCCGGCCTGGCAGGCCGTCTCGAGGGCCTCGACGTTGACGCTGCGGACGATCAGGCCGTGCCGGTTGTGGAACCCGCGCTTGGGAATCCGCCGGATGAGCGGGAGCCGCCCACCCTCGAAGATGCCGGCTGCCGCCCAGCCGGCCAGCTGGCCCTGACCCTTGTTGCCGCGACCGGCGGTCCGTCCCCGGCCCGAGCCCGGGCCGCGGCCGACCCGCAACCGCTTGCGGTTTTTGTGGATGCCCTTGTTGACGCCGTCGAGTTGCATGGTGATCGATCCGTTGCTGGCAGGTTGACTGTGTGGGGGGAAACCGCTCAGGACAGGCTGACGCCCCGCAGCCGCTCGACCTCATCGCGGGTCCGCAGCTGCTTGAGTCCCTCGATGGCGGCCTTCACGAGATTGACCGGGTTGGTCGAGCCATGGGCCTTGCTGAGCACGTCCTGGATGCCGGCCGACTCGCAGACGGCCCGAACGGCGGCCCCGGCGATGATGCCCGTACCCGGGCCGGCCGGCAGGAGCACCACCTTCGCCGTCTCGTAGACACCCTCAACACGGTGCGGGATCGTGCCTGACTGGATCGGCACCTCGACGAGGTTTTTCATGCCGTCCTTGATCGCCTTCTCGACGGCGGGCGGTACCT
>CAXNGP010000061.1:0-8907 GCA_964201845.1 Pirellulales bacterium | reverse complement strand
TCGCGGCCTCAAGCCCGACTTTTTCCAGGTCCAGCGAGACCACGCCGCGGTCGAGCACCCGCATCACGACGCTCTCACCGAACAGCGTCGGGAGAACGCTCACTCGGAGGTCGACGGGGTGCCCGCCCACCGTGAGCTCGATCCGCCCGTCCTGCGGCAGCCGTCGTTCGGCGATGTCGAGGTTGGCCATGACCTTGATCCGGGTCGTGATCGCGAAGGCGAGGTGCTTGGGCGGCGGAACCATCTCCTGAAGGACCCCGTCGGCCTTGAGACGGATCCGGAACTCGGTCTCAAACGGCTCGAAGTGGATGTCGCTGGCGCCGTCGCGAATCGCCAGCAGGAGTACCATGTTGAGCAGCTTCCGCACCGGCGCGCTCTCGGCCAGCGCCTCGACGCTCGTGAGGTCGGTGGCCCCCTCGCGGCCCGCCGCCGCCGCCTTGGCGGCGAGTTCGTCGTCTTGCTCGAGATCCTCGACGAGCGACTCGACGCTGTCAGACTCCGATGAAAAGCTCTTCTCGATCGCCTTGGTGATCTCGGGCTCCGTGGCCACGCAGACGAGGATGTCGTAGCCCAGCAGCGTTCGCAGTTCGTCGGCGATCTGGATCTTCTGCGGCTCGGCCGAGGCGATCGTGAGCTGGTTGCCTTCGAGCTTGATGGGGACGACCCGATAGAGCTGGGCCATCGGCTCGCTGATCGCGGCGAGGGCCTCGGGGGCGATCTCGCGGTCATAGAGCGACACGAACGTGGTGCCCCACTGTTCGGCCAGTGCCTCACCGAGTTGCTCCTCGCTGTAGAAGCCGAGGGCCACCCCCACCCGCCCCAGCAGTTCGCCGCGGGACGACTGCTCCTCGAGCATCGTCTCGAGTTGCGGCTCGTCGATCAGTCCCAGGTCGACGAGGATTTGTCCGATTCGCTTGAGTGCCATGTCGTGGTTTCCTCGGGGGCGGCCGGCCGCCCCGGTCGGTCAGCGTTCCAGTTCCTTGGAGGCCCGCTTCGCGACGGTTTCGTCGTCGTCGAACAGGCCCTGCTTGGCGTTGGTGATCCGGCGTTCCAGTTCCTCGAAATTTTGCGCCTTGGCGAGCACGTTCTCTTCCGTGACCTTTCGCTCGCTCCAGAGGCGGAACAGGTGGTCGTCGAGGAGCTGCATGCCCTTTTTGGCGCCGGTCTGAATGGCCGAGTTGATCCGGAAGGTCTTGTTCTCCCGAATCAGGTTGCCGATCCCGGAATCGACCACGAGCACCTCGTAGGCGGCGCAGCGGCCGCCGCCGATCTTCGGCAGCAGCGTCTGCGAGACCACGCCGAGGATGGCCGTCGACAGCTGGGTGCGGATCTGCTCCTGCTGGTTCGTGGGGAAGGCGTCGATGATCCGGTTGACCGTGCCCTGGGCGCCGGTGGTGTGGAGCGTGCCGAACACGACGTGGCCGGTTTCTGCCGCGGAGATCGCCGCCTCGATCGTCTCGAGGTCGCGGAGCTCGCCGACGAGGATCACGTCGGGGTCCTGCCGCAGCGCCCGTCGCAGGGCCTCCGAGAAGGAGGGCACGTCCGTGCCGATCTCCCGCTGGTTGACGGTGCTCTTCTGCGAGTAGTGGTAGAACTCGATCGGATCCTCGACCGTGATGATGTGATGATCGAAGTTCTTGTTGATGTAGTCGATCAGGGCGGCGAGCGTGGTGCTCTTGCCCGAGCCGGTTGGGCCGGTCACGAGAAACAAGCCACGCGGCCGCGTGACGAGCTTCTTGCAGACCTCGGGCACCCCGAGTTGCTCCGGCGTAAGGAGCTTGTTGGGAATCTGTCGCAGCACCATCGCCACCTGGCCGCGCTGCTTGAACACGCTGACGCGGAACCGGGCCAAGTCCTTGAAGGCGAAGCCGAAGTCGGTGCCCCCCTTCTCGGCGAGCTCCGCCTGGCACCGCTCCGGAGTGATCGACTTCATCAGCCCGTTCGTGTCGTCGCCGGTGAGCACCTTCGTCTTCTGGGGCCGCATGCCGCCGTCGATGCGAAACACCGGGGGTAGCCCGGTGGTGATGTGGATGTCACTGACGCCGTTCTTGACGGCGGCCATCAGGAGCTTGTCGATCTGGATCGTGCCCTCGGCGGCCTCGGGCATCGCATAGGCGTCGGTCGCGCCCTCTGCCACGGCCGCGCCGGCGTGCTCGGCGGCGATGTCGAGTTCGAGCGGAGCGTCGCCGCCCGCTCCGCCGCTCTCGGGAGCCTGAAGCACCAGAACCTTGGTGCCTTTGATGTCGACGAGGGCGCCTGTGCACGAACCAAGGGGCGATGTGAACACGAACCGGGACGGATCGGAGCCCGGCGGAATCACCGCGGTGGCGAGGGCCGTCACCACCTCCGCTGCGAGCGGCTTCGTCCCCAGCGGCTTGAGGCTGCCGTCGATGCGGACCATCGGGGCGATGCCGGCCGAGAGCCGCAGTTCGGTGCCCCCGTTGTCGAGCATCACCTTGACGAGCTTTTCAACCTGCTGCACGTGGGAAGGGTTGCCGGCAGTGACGGACATGGTTGGCTCGCTCCAAACCTGGGACGCGCTCCGGGACGCAGCCGGCGCGGTGACCGGGGGCAATCCCCCCGACAGCCCTTCATTGTGACCGGCGAAACGGGGAACGAACAGTTCCCCAGCCAGCTCGCGCACCGCCGCGGTCAAAAGACCAGGAGCCGCAACCATGGCGACTGTTTTCCCGGGCGGATTGGCAGACCCCTGACAGTCTCCAACCCCGCTAAGGGCATTATGCGCGGAATCGGCCCGAAAGTCTCCCCCGCCTGAGAAAAAAATCCCGGATCGTGGAATTTCCGCTATTCGGTTCGTTTCGACACGCGGAACACCTCGTCGAGCGTGGTGATCCCTCGCAGCGACTTGGCGATTCCGTCGTCGAACATGACCCGCATGCCCTGGCTGACGGCCGCCCGGCGGATCTCCTGGGTGGCCGCCCCTTGGAAAGCCATTTCCCGGATCTTGTTGGTCATGATCATCAGTTCGAAGATCCCGAGCCGCCCCTTGTAGCCCGACTTCTGGCAGTGGCTGCAGCCGCGGCCCTTCATGAAGGTCGCGCCCTGGAGCATCTCGGGGGTGATTCCGGCGGCCTCGATCTGAGTGTCGAGCGGCTGGTAGGGCTGCTTGCACTTGGTGCAGTTGACCCGCACCAGGCGTTGGGCGAGCACGGCGATCACGCTCGAGGCCACGAGGTAGGCCGGCACGCCCATGTCGATCATCCGGGTGATCGCGCCCGGGGCGTCGTTGGTGTGGAGCGTGCTGAACACGAGATGCCCCGTGAGCGAGGCCTGGATGCCCATCTGGGCCGTCTCGGTGTCGCGCATCTCGCCGACCAGGATCACGTTGGGGGCCTGCCGCAGCATCGACCGGATCACGCGGGCGAAGTCGAGCCCGATCGAGTGGCGGATCTCCACCTGGTTGATGCCGGCCAGGTAATACTCGACGGGATCCTCGGCGGTGATGATCTTGGTGTCGGGACGATTGAGCTCGTTGAGCGAGGCGTAGAGCGTGGTCGTCTTTCCCGAGCCCGTCGGGCCGGTCACCAGGATGATCCCATTGGGCCGCCGGATCAGGTTCTTGAACTGCCGGAAGTCGGCCTCCGAGAGCCCCAGCTGGCGGATGCCGACCCGGATGTTGTCCTTGTCGAGGATCCGCATCACGACCGACTGGCCGTGGTTGGTCGGCAGCACGCTGACGCGGAGGTCGTAGTCCTTGCCGTCGGCCGTGAGCTTGATCCGACCGTCCTGCGGCCGGCGCCGCTCGGCGATGTCGAGCTTGGAGAGGATCTTGATGCGCGACAGGATCGCCCCCAGCAGCCGGCGGGGCGGGTTGTCACGCTCGACCAGGCGGCCGTCGATCCGGTAGCGGATCCGGACCCGGTCCTCGAACGGCTCGATGTGGATGTCGCTGGCCCGCAACTGCACCGCCTCGGTGATGATCAGGTTGACGAGCTTCACGACCGGGGCGTCGGACTGATCTTCCTCCTCGGCCGCCGCATCCTGCTCCAGGGCCGTCTCCGTGAAGTCGATCGCCGTGTCGGTGAACTCCTGGAGCATCGAGTCGGCGCTCTCGCCGTCGGAGAGGCCGTAGTTGCGGTTGATGGCCTCGACGATCTGCTCCCGGGGGGCGATCGCCATCTCGATCTCGCGATTGAGGATGAAGCGGAGCTTCTCCTGAGCGTCCATGTCGGTCGGATCGCAGGTGGCGATCCGGAGCGTGCCCCCCGACTCGGCCAGTGGGAAGATGGTGTTTTCCCGGGCCACGCTCTCGGGCAGCAGGCCGATCACCTCCTCGGAGACGTCGACCTTGCCGAGATCGACGAACTTCAGCCGATAGGCCTTGGCCAGGGCTTTCATCACGCGCTCGCCCGGCGCGTAGCCGAGCCGCACCACCTCGTCCTGCACCTTCTTCCCCGACGACTGGGCCATCCGGACGGCTTCGGCGAGCTGTTCGGCGGAGATGATGCCCTCGGAGACGAGCAGCGTGGAGAAAGCGTCCATGATCGGCGGCAGGGAGAAAGGGAAGGGGGGGACAGGGGGGGCTGAACGAAGCGGGCCGAACCGTCAGGAGGCGGTTTCCAGGAACGTGTCGCCGTGCTCGTAGCCCGGGGCGCACGTGCAGAGGAACACGAGCTCGGTGGCGCCGGTGTTGCGGATCGTGTGGCGGGCGCCGGGCGGGATCGCGATCGCGTCGCCGGGCCCCACGGGCCGGGTCTCGTCGCCGAGCGTCATGGCGGCGGTGCCCGAGAGAATGTAGTAGATCTCCTCGGTCACGGCGTGGTGATGGGGCGTGGTCGCGCAGCCGACCCCGAGCCGGGCCTCGGCTAGGCTCTGCTGGCGGATCGCGGAGTTGCGATGAGCCATCAACTCACGGATCGTCGAGCCATCGACGGTGGTGAAGGGAACGGTGTCGCGGTGGTTGACGATGTCCATGAGCCTCGCGATTCGTGCTTGCCCTGTGGTTCCGATACGTGGTTCCGACCCAGCCCTTCAGGATACCAGACGCCCATGGAAGTGCAGCACCGCCGGGAGCACGTGGCGATGCTCCCAGGCCGCGGCGTCCGGCAGTGCGGCGGGGTCGAACGCCCCGTCGCCCTCGACCACCATCACACTGCCGGCCGGGGCCGTGGCCAGGATCGCGGTCACCAAGGCCATCAGGTCGTCCCGCCGGTCCTGGAACATGCTCCAGGGGGGCGAGATGAACGCCACCCAAGGTGCCGACGTGGGCAGGTCGGGCATCCGTTTGGCCCACGTCAGCACGTCGCCAGGCCTCACCTCGCACCGCTCGGCCACGCCCCGGTCGCGGGCCGAGCGGCGGATCGCATCGGCCGTGGGGAAGTGACGCTCCGTGAAGACCGCCCGGGCGGCGCCCCGACTCAGGGCCTCGAAGCCCAGGGCGCCGGTGCCGGCGAACAGGTCGAGGGCGACCGCGTCGCGCACGGCCGTGCCCAGCAGGTCGAAGAGCGCCTCGCGGACGCGGTCCTTCATCGGCCTGGTCGGGCCTCCGGGCAGGTGTGCGAGCCGGCGGCCCCGGAGGGAGCCGCCGATGATGCGGGGGGGCTCGGCCGCTTCGTCGGCACGCGGCGGTGCAGCCGGTCGGCGGCGGGGCATGGGGCGATCTCCGGGGGCGTGGGCGGAAGCGACGCGTGGTATCGTATCGGGCGGCCGGATGGAGCCGGGCAGAAACGACGCTGGAGGAGCGCACGATGGAAAACTGGCGGCGGGTGGTGATCGTGTCCGTGGGCCTCGTCGTGGGTGGCGGGCTCGGCGCGGCGGCGCAGGAACCGGCGGCAGCGGCCGCGGGCGACGCAGCCTCGGCGGCCGAGCCGCGGGCAGCGTTTGACGCGGCGGTGGCCGAGATCAAGAAGCTGATGGCCGACCTGACGGTGCTGCAGGCGCAGTACCAGAAGCCCGACGCCGATCGGCCCGCCCTCGAAAAGCAGTTCGAGGAGAAGAAGCAGGCGGCCGAGGCGGCCGGCAAGCGGCTCGAGGACGCCGCCGTGGCGGTGCTGGCGGTCGCCCCCGACGACGCCGGCGCCCGCGAGATCGCCTCTGGCGTGATGGCTGGCTCACTTCAGGCCGACGACCCGGGAAAGACGCTCGTCGTGGCCGCCGCCCTCGACAAGGCCGGGGCCGTCGACGGCACCACGGCCCTGTTGGCCGCGACGGCCGCCGCGATCCTGTCGCGGCTCGACGAGGCCGACGCCTGGCTGGAGAAGGCTGCCGCCAAGGCCAAGCCGGCCCAGGTGGCCGAGGTGCGGGCCACCGTCGACCGCGACCGCGCCAAGGTGGCGGCGGAGATGGCCAAGCGCAAGGCCGAGGCCGAGGCCGACGATCTGCCCCGCGTGAAGCTCGAAACCTCGGCCGGCGACATCACCGTGGAGTTGTTCGAGAACGAGGCGCCCAACACGGTGGCCAACTTCCTCACGCTCGTGGAGAAGGGGTTCTACGACGGCACGCCGTTCCATCGGGTGATCAACGGCTTCATGGCCCAGGGGGGCGACCCCACCGGCACGGGCGCGGGCGGCCCGGGCCACGCGATCGCCTGCGAGTGCGACGGGGCCGACACGCGGCTCCATTTCCGCGGCACGCTCTCGATGGCCCACGCCGGAAAAGACACCGGCGGCTCGCAGTTCTTTCTCACCTTCCGCCCGACCGACCACCTCGACCGCAAGCACACCGTCTTTGGCCGCGTGATCGTGGGCGACGAGGTGCTCGCCCTGCTGGCCCGCACCCAGGACGGCCAGGGCCGGCCTGTCCCCGGCGTCGAGCCGGATAGAATCGTGAAGGCCGAGGTGCTGCGGAAACGGGCCCATCCCTACGAGCCCGTCACGCTCCCCGACCCCAAAAAGCGGTAGCCGTATCGGCTTGTGATCCGTCCTTCGCCCCGCGAGCGAGTCATGCGATTCCAATCTCTCATCCTGCCGGTCGCGCTGGCGGCCCTGCTGGCCGCAGCCCGCGGCGCCGCGAGCGCCGACCCGTCCGCTCCCCCCGCCCCGGCCGCCAAGGAGGCCCCCCCGATGCCCGCCGACGCCGACGCTCCGAAGCCCGACGCCAAAAACCCCGCGCTGCTCGGTCGCGTGCCCGACGACCAGCTGCCCAAGACGGAGGCCGAGTGGCGGAAGCGGCTCACCGACCAGCAGTATCGCGTCACCCGGCAGAAGGCGACCGACCGCGCCTTCACCGGCGAATACACCGACACCGAGACCCCGGGCACCTACCGCTGCGTCTGCTGCGGCGAGCCGCTGTTCAAGTCGGGCGAGAAGTTTCACAGCGGCTGCGGCTGGCCGAGCTTCACCGCGCCGATCGACGGCGTGAAGGGCAAGACGATCGCCGAGCACGACGACCGCACCCACTTCATGATCCGCACCGAGGTCACCTGCCGCCGCTGCGGTTCCCACCTCGGCCACGTCTTCAACGACGGCCCGCCCCCGACCGGCCTGCGGTATTGCATCAACTCCTCGTCGATCGTGCTCGACGCCGAGAAGCCAACACCGAAGAAGTAAACGCGCGAAGGGATCTGACTTTCCTGTGCGCGGGTCATCCGCCGGGGCAGCCCGGGCCACGGAGCCGGCGTAGGAAACCGACCGTAGCCGACCAATCCGCTTCGCAGATCGGTGCCCGTTGCGAAGGGAGGTTTCCTCCGAGCGAGCGAACGGCAGGATACCGGCAGCGAGCGTCCGGCGAGCTGGCACGGGCTACCCCGGCCCGCACCATAGGCCTCCCGGGGTACACTTACGGTCCCCGACCCTGGACCGCGCGCACCGCCCGCCCATGAATCCGCTCCTCGACGACGCCGGCCCGCTCGCCGGACATCCGCCGGGGCAGCAGGATCCGTTTCCGGGATACCGGCCTCCGGCGAACGCCTACGATGAACTCTCCGGCGCCGACGGCCGCCCCCGGGCACACTGGCAACGGCTCGTCGACCTGCTCGGCTCCTGGCAGCCGGCGGAGCTCGCCGACCGCTGGGAGCAGGCCCGCCGGCTGATTCGCGACAACGGCGTCACCTACAACGTGCCCGATGCCGCGGCCAGCGAGCAGCGGCCCTGGGTGCTCGACCCGATCCCGCTGGTCATCGCCCCGGCCGACTGGACCGGACTCGAGGTGGGAATCAACCAGCGCGCCCGCGTCCTGGACGCGCTCCTGGCCGACCTCTACGGCCCGCAGCATGTGCTGCGGGAGGGGATCGTGCCGCCGCAGTTGGTGTTCGCCAACCCGGCCTACCTGCGGTGCTGCCACGGGATCGAACCCCCAGGCGGTCGCTGGCTCCATCTCCACGCCGCGGTCGTGGTCCGCAACCACGACGGCAAGTGGATGGCGCTCGGCGATCGCACCGGCGTGCCGCAGGGGCTCGGCTACGCGCTTGAAAACCGGCTGGCGGTCTCGCGGCTCTTTCCCGACGTGTTCCAGGAGTGCCACGTCGAGCGGCTCGCGCCCTTCTTCATCGCGCTGCGGGCGCTCCTGCGCGGCCTGCTGCCCGGCCGCGACGCGCCGCGGGTCGCCCTCCAAAGCCCCGGGCCCGCGAACGCCACCTACTTCGAAGACGCCTACCTCGCCCGCTACCTCGGCTTTCCGCTCGTCGAAGGGGGCGATCTCGCGGTGCGCGGCGAGCGGCTCCACCTTAAGACGCTCGGCGGCCTCGTGCCGCTCGACGTGCTGTTTCGCCGCGTGCCCGACCGGCTCTGCGATCCGCTCGAACTCGACGGGGCGGCGCTCGAGGGCACACCGGGGCTCGTCCAGGCGATCCGCCAGGGGCGGGCGGCGGTGGCCAACGCCATCGGCAGCGGGCTGGTCGAGTCGCCCGGGTTCGCGGAGTTTCTGCCGGCGGTGTCGCGACGGCTCCTGGGCGAGGATCTGCTGCTGGCGTCGCCGCCGTCCCGCTGGTGCGGCATCCCCGCCAACCTC
>CAXNGP010000060.1:0-8946 GCA_964201845.1 Pirellulales bacterium | reverse complement strand
GGTACCTCGTTGGCCTTGGCATACCCGACCCCGACCTTGCCGCGGCCGTTGCCTACCACGACCAAGCCGGCAAAGCTGAACCGCCGGCCGCCCTTGACCACGGTGGCGCACCGCCGCACCTTGACGACCTTCTCGACGAACTCCCCGGTGCGGGTTTCTTTGCCGGTGGACACGTGTGACTCTCTTCCTGAAGGGTGCTGGCTGGGGGGCTGGAAACTCGGCTCAGAACTCGAGGCCGGCGGCCCGCGCCGCATCGGCCAGGGCCGCCACGCGGCCGTGATACTTGAAACTCCCGCGGTCGAAGCAGACCTTCGTCACGCCCGCCGCCTTGGCCCGCTCGGCGACCGCCTTGCCGATCGCCTCTGCCGCCTGCTTGTTGCCGCCGAAACCGACCGACTCGCGGAGCTGCCGGTCGGTCGAACTGGCCGAGGCCAGCGTCTTGCCGGTGGCGTCGTCGATCACCTGGGCGTAGATGTGCTTGTGGGTCCGGAAGATCGACAGCCGCGGCCGTTCGGCCGTGCCCTTGAGCGGCTTGCGGACGCGGTACCGCCGGCGGGTGCGTTGCCGGAGGATCGTGCGAGCGTGGTCCATGATGCTTCAGTCGGGGGAGGGGTGCGGAGGCCGGGTGAACGGGCTTACTTGGTGACTGCCTTGCCAGCCTTGCGGCGGACGTGCTCGTTCTCGTAGCGGATGCCCTTGCCCTTGTAGGGCTCCGGCTTCCGCATGGCACGAACTTCCGCGGCAAACTGGCCGACCGCCTGCTTGTCGATGCCCTTGATCGAGACGTGGGTCTGGTCGGGGCAGGTGACGGTCAGGTTGGCGGGGATCGGCACCTGCAGCTCGTTCGCGAAGCCCACGCGGAGCTGGAGGACGTTCTTCTGGACGGCGGCGAGGTAGCCGACGCCCACGATCTCGAGCTTCTTTTCGTAGCCCTTGGTCACTCCCTCGACCATGTTGGCCACCAGGGCACGCGTCAGGCCGTGCACGGCTCGCGCGATGCGGCCGTCGCCGTCGCGGGAGACCACGATCTGCGCGGCCGCCTCGTCGATCGCGACGCGAACCGCCGGATGGAGCGGCTGCTGGAGCTTCCCCAGCGGACCCTCCACGACGAGCGCGCCAGCGCTCACCGAGACCTTGACGCCCTTGGGAATGGAAACCGGATTTTTGCCGATACGAGACATGCTGCCTGACCTCTCGGAACTACCACAACTCGCAGAGGACTTCGCCGCCGAGCTTCTTCTGCCGCGCCTCGCGGTCACTAACCACGCCACTGGACGTCGAGAGCACCGAAATGCCGAGCCCGCCCAGCACCGGCTTGAGCCGCGCCGAGCGGCTGTAAACCCGCCGGCCGGGCGAACTGACCCGGCGAATGTGCCGGATGAGCCGCTCGCCGTTGGGGCCATACTTGAGCTCCAGCTGGAGCCTGGGCACCGGGGCGGCCTCGACCTCCCGCCAGTCCCAGATGAAGCCTTCACGCTTCAGTACTTCCGCCAACCCGCGCTTCACCTTCGAGGTCGGAACCTCGACGGTGGCCCGTTCCACCCGCACCGCGTTGCGGATCCGGGTGAGCATGTCGGCGATCGGATCGGTCATCATGTCAGCAGAGCCCTCTTCTCGATTGCGGGATTCACCAACTCGCCTTTTTCACGCCCGGAATACAACCCTGGTCCGCAAGCTTGCGGAAGCAGATCCGGCAGGTGCCGAACTTGCGATACACGGCCCGCGGCCTGCCGCACAGCATGCACCGCCGCACCAGCCGCGTGGAAAACTTCGGGGGCCGCTTCGCGGCCGCGATCTTGGATTTGCTCGCCATAGGTCCGTTTTCGGTGTCGGTCTGTCAGCCTGCTCGTGTCGTGTCGCCTTGTCCGGGCTCGATACCGCTACGCCGCGGCGTCGCCCTCTCCCTGCTTCTTCAGCGGCAGCCCCATGGCCACCAGCAATTCCCGAGCCTCGTCGTCGGTCTGGGCCGTCGTCACGAAGGTGATGTTCATGCCCTGCGGCCGCGTGTATCGATCGGGGTTGATCTCGGGAAAAACCATCTGCTCCGAGAGCCCGAGGCTGTAGTTGCCGTGGCCGTCGAACGCGGTGGCCGACAGGCCCCGGAAGTCGCGAACTCGCGGCAGGGCCACCGCCACGAGCCGATCGAAGAACTCGTACATCCGGTTGCCGCGGAGCGTCACCTTGCAGCCGATCGGCAGGTTTTCACGGAGTTTGAAGCCCGAGACGGCGGCCTTGGAAATCGTGGCGATCGGCTTTTGGCCGGCGATCTGGGCCAGGGCGCCCAGGGCCTCGTCGAGATACTTCTTCTCCGCCACGGCGGCCCCGACACCCATGCTGATCACGACCTTCTCCAGCCGCGGGATCGCGTGGGGGTTGGTGCGGGTGAGGGTCTTCGCGAGGAGCGGCCGCACGGTCTGCGTGTAGTGATCGAGCATGCGCGGGGCCGTCGCCGGCTCGAGCGGTGCAGTGCTGGCTGCCTTGGTTTTCTTCGCCATCGAACTCGTTCCTGATCTCGTGATTCGTTGTCCGACCCGTCGTCCGTTCGTCTACCCGTCAGCCCTTGGCCGCCGCCCGCGGCCGCCGCAGCGTGCCCTGCTCGGCGCCGCACTTCTTGCAAAACCGCACCTTGCCGCCGTCGGTCGTCGTCCGGACTCCCAACCGCGTCGCCTTGCCGCACGCGGTGCAGACAAGGAGCACGTTGGAAACGTCGATCGCCATCTCCTTGCTCAGCCGGCCACCCTGCGGGTTCTTCTGGCTCCGGCGGATGTGCCGGTAGACGCGATTCACGCCCTCGACCACCACGCTGCCACCATGGCCGGGCTTGCCGCCCTCCTTGGCCGCCTTGACCGCCAGCACCTTGGCACGGGTGCCCCGGTCGTTCCCGGTCCGCACTTCGACGATGTCGCCAGTCTTGATCAGCATCAGACCACCTCGCTCGCCAGGCTGACGATCTTCATGAAGTTGCGGTCGCGGAGTTCACGGGCGACCGCCCCGAAGATGCGGGTGCCCTTGGGATTCTTGTCGTTGTCGATGATCACGCAGGCGTTGGAGTCGAACCGCACGTAGCTGCCGTCCTCCCGCCGCGATGGCTTCTTGACCCGGACGATCACGGCCTTCACGACCGCCTTCTTCTTGACGTCGCTTCCCGGGATCACGCTCTTGACGCTGCAGACGATGATGTCGCCCAGGCCGGCGGTCCGCTTGCGGCTGCCGCCCAGCACCTTGAAGCACATCACTTCCTTCGCGCCGGTGTTGTCCGCGACGTTGAGTCGCGTCTGCATCTGGATCATGTCGCCTGTCCTTCTCCGCCAGCCACGTCCTTACCGGTCGCCGCCGCCGCCTCGGCCCGGGCCGCCGTTTCCTTCAGCCGCGTCGCCCGGGCGCCGCTGCGGAGCGAGGCCAGATCGACCGCCGTGCTCTTGGCCACCACCCGAACGAGCTCCCAGCGCTTGGTCTTGCTCCGCGGCCGGCACTCGATGATCTCGACGAGATCGCCCGGGCCCGACTCGTCGTGCTCGTCGTGAACGTGACAGACGGTCCGGCTGTGGAGGATCCGGCCGTACTTGGCGTGCCGGATGACCCGCGGCACTTCCACCCGCCGCGTCTTCTTCGACGCGGCGCTGGTGACCGTTCCGGTTTCAACTCGCTTGGGCATCGTTCGTTCCTGTCGTGGGCCTGGTCGTGGTCGTCGGGTTCAGGGGTTCGGTGAATCAGGC
Source organism: Pirellulales bacterium (assembly GCA_964201845.1). GTDB lineage: Bacteria > Planctomycetota > Planctomycetia > Pirellulales > UBA1268 > QWPN01. The sequence goes on along the minus strand of CAXNGP010000060.1, from coordinate 5,230 downwards.
TTCCGCCCCGGCCGCCGGCTGGGTCGAAGGCACCAGCGCGCCCCGCTGATGGAGGATCGTCTGGCAGCGGGCGATCGTCTTGCGGTGCTTCCGCATCTCCGTGGGAGCGGCGAGCTTCTCCGTCTGGGCTTGGATCCGCAGCCGAAACAGCGATTCGGCGGCGTCTTTCCAGACCAGCCGCAGCTGCTCGTCACCCATCTCCCTGAGGTCCTTGGCTTTGTTCATGTTGACACTCCCCAACTACATGGCCCGCCGCTTCACGAACCGCACCCGGACCGGCATCTTGTGGGCCAGTCGGGCCATACAGATCCGCGCCGCTTCTTCGGACACACCACCGATTTCGTACAGGATCATGCCCGGCTTCACGACCGCGGCCCAATACTCCGGCTCGCCCTTGCCCTTACCCATTCGGGTCTCGAGCGGGATGGACGTGATCGGCTTGTGGGGAAACGCACGGACATACAGCCTCCCGTCGGTCCGCAGATACTGCTGCGCCGCGATACGGCCGGCCTCGATGGTCGCCGCGGGGAGCCATCCCGGTTGCTCGGCCTGGAGGCCGAAGTCGCCGAAGACGACGCGATTCCCGCGAGAGGCGTCACCTCTTATACGACCTCTTTGGCTTTTTCGGTGCTTGACCCTCTTGGGCATCAGCGCCATCGCCATCCTCCTCGTACATGCCTTGGTTCACCCAAACCTGGATTCCAATGTTGCCCTGCGGGGTGGGCGCCTCGCAGAAGCCGTAGTCGATCTTCGCCCGCAGCGTGGAGAGCGGCATCGAGCCGGCAATCGCCTTCTCGCACCGCGACATCTCCGCCCCGCCGAGCCGGCCGGCGAGCTGGATCTTGACCCCCTTCGCGCCGGCATCCATGGTCGCATCGAGCGACCGCTTGAGCGTGCGCCGGAAGGCGGCCCGCTTCACCAACTGGTCGGAGATGTCCTCGGCGATCAACTGCGCCTGGATCTCCGGCCGCGAAACCTCCTCGACCTTGAGATTGACCCGCCGACCGAGCAGCTCCTGGAGCTCATCCTGCAGCCGATCCACTTCCTGCCCCTTGCGGCCGATGATCACGCCGGGCCGGCCGCAGTGGAGGATGACTTTCACTTCGTCGCGGGTGCGCTCGATCTCGACCTTGGGGATCGCCGCCGAACGGTACTTCGTCTTGAGGAACTTCCGCACCTTCACGTCTTCAAGCAGGAGATCCTTGAACTCCTTCTTGGAGGCGTACCAACGACTCTTCCAGGGCTCGGTGACCCCGGTGCGAAATCCAGTGGGATGGACTTTTTGACCCATTGCGACTGCCCTCACTCCGCTCCGCCGTCACCCGCCGCCGGAGCGTCGAGCGCGACCTTGATGTGCGACATCCGCCGCTTGATTCCGAACGCCATCCCGCGAGCCCGCGGGCGAATCCGCTTGAACATCGGGCCCGGATCGATCCGGGCGTCGACCACCACGAGGTCGTCGATCCCGGAAGCCTGCTGATGTTCGGCGTTGCCCAGGGCGCTCTTGATCACCTTCTCCAGCATCCGGGCGCCGCGGTGCGGCTGGAAGCGGAGGATGTCGAGCGCCTCGTCGGCGAACTTGCCGCGGACGAGATCCGCCAGCGCCCGCACCTTGCGAGGGCTGATCCGGGCATATTTGTGCATGGCCGTGTAGGGCATCGCTTCCTCTCGGGCGCTACTTCGCCGGAGCCTCCTTCGCCTTGCCACCGTGACCGCGGAAGGTGCGTGTGGGAGCGAACTCGCCGAGCTTGTGGCCGACCATGTCCTCCGACACGAACACCTTCAGGTGCTGCTTGCCGTTGTGAACCATGAACGTGAGCCCGACGAACTCCGGAACGATCGTGCACGACCGCGACCAGGTCTTGATCGGGTCGCGCTTGCCGCTGGCCAGCTGCGACTCGACCTTCTCGTACACGCGGGGGTCGACGTACGGCCCCTTTTTCGAACTGCGTCCCATGTTGGATTACCTCAGCTTCAACTGGCCGTAACGGCGGCTCTTGCGGCGCCGGACGATCGCGGACCCGGACGGTTTCCTCGGCTTGCGGGTGCCGCCGCCCTTGGCACTCTTGCCGGTGGGGCTGACCGGATGGCGACCACCCTTCGTCCGACCCTCACCACCGCCGTGCGGATGGTCGATCGGATTCATGGCCGTGCCGCGGACGTGTGGCCGGATGCCGAGCCACCGCGACCGGCCGGCCTTCCCCAGCCGTACGTTCATGTGCTCGGAGTTGCCGATCACGCCGATGGTGGCCCGACAGGCGACCGGCACGCGGCGAATCTCACCCGACGGCAGCGTGAGCTGGGCCCAGCCGGCCTCGCGAGCCACGAGCGACGCCGCCGCGCCAGCCGAGCGGCACATCCGCCCGCCGCGGCCGGCCTGGAGCTCGATGTTGTGAATCTGCATGCCCAGCGGGATGGCGGACATCGGCAGGCAGTTGCCAACCTCGGGCGGAGCCGCCTCGCCACTCTCGACCGTCCGCCCCACGACCAGCCCGTCGGGCGCGAGGATGAACCGCTTCTCGCCGTCCGCGTACACGACCAGCGCCACGCGGCAGGTGCGGTTGGGGTCGTATTGGATGGACTCCACCTTGCCGGGCACGCCGTCCTTGTTTCGCCGGAAGTCGATCAGGCGATAGTGCTGCATGTGCCCGCCGCCCCGATGGCGCGCGGTGATCTTGCCCTGGTTGTTGCGGCCGCCCTTCTTGTGCTTGCGCACCCGCAGCCCCTTGGGGGCCTCGGCGTTCGGCGTCAGCTCGGCGAAGTCGGAGACGCTCGCGTTGCGACGCCCCGCGCTGGTCGGCTTGTAGGTGCGGATGCCCATGCTTGGCTCTGCAGAAAAAGTTGCGCTGGAAAAAGTTGATTTAGAAGAGGTTGATCTTGGACTCGGGCTCGAGCGTCACGATCGCCTTCTTCCACGGCTTGGTGACCGACTTGCGAAGCCGGCCGCGGCGAACCTTGCCCCGCCGGTTTTGGATCGCGACCTTCTCGACCTTGACGTTGAACAGTTCCTCGACGGCCCGCCGGACGTCGGCCTTGGTGGCCTCGGTGGCGATCTCGAACGAGTAGGCGTTGTGCCGATTGGCCCGGTGCATCCCCTTCTCCGTGACCAGCGGCCGGAGAATGACATGCGCCGGAGCGAGCCGGGGATTGAGGGCGGGAGCCGGGGGGACGGGCACGGCCATGGGTCAGGTCGCCTCCTTCGCTGGCTTGTCCTGCCGGGACTTGGCTGGCCGAGCCGCCGACCGCCGGGCGGGCTTCCGGGCCACGGGAGCGGCCGCCTTGGCCGAAGCCCGAAAGGCGTCGAGCGCCGCCTTGGTCATCACGATCGACCGCGGCCGAAGAATCGACCAGGCATTGAGCTCGCCAACCGGCGACACGGAGACTCCGTCGATGTTGCGAGCGCTCTTCCAAAAGTTGGCGTCGTGCTTCTCGGGGGCCACGAGCACGGTCTGCTCGCCGACCCCGAGCGCCGCCAGCATCCGGGCCACCGGAGCCGTCTTCGGGCCGGCCACCGACAGGGCGTCGACGAGCTTGACCTCGTCGTCGGCCAGCCGGGCCGCCAGCGCCATCCGCGTGGCCACCTGCAGCGCCTTGCGGGGCATCCGCCAGCCGAAGTCGCGGGGCCGCTTGGCGAAGATGTGACCGCCGCCCCGCCGCGTGCCGCTCCGCCGCCCGCCAGCCCGGGCGTTGCCCGTGCCCTTCTGGCGGTAGAGCTTCTTCGTCGAGCCGGCGACCTCGCCACGAGTCTTGGTCTTCTGCGTGCCCTGGCGGGCGTTGGCCTGATACATGACGACGGCATCGTGCAGCAGCTGCTTGTTGACCGTCGGGGCCAACTCGGCCGGATCGATCTCGTAGCTGCCGACCTTCTTGCCGGCCATGTCATAGACGGCGAGGTTCATTTCGCACCGCCCTTCTTCTTGCCGGTCGGCGCCGCGACGCCGACCCGCTTGATCTTGTTCGTCTTGAGCACGGTCACGAACGCGCCGTTCGGACCGGGCACCGCCCCCCGCACGAGCAACAGGTTGGAATCCTTGTCGACCCGCACGAGCTTCACGTTCCGCATGGTGGACCGCTCGTTGCCGTAGCGGCCGGCCATGCGCTTGCCCTTGAAGACGCGGCCCGGGGAGGTGTTTTGACCGGTGCCGCCCTGATGACGATGCACCTTCTTGACGCCGTGCGTGGCCCGCTGCCCCTTGAAGCCGTGCCGCTTCATCACGCCCGCGGTGCCGCGGCCCTTCGTGACGCCCACGACGTCCACGAACTCGACGCCCTCGAAGACGTCGACGGTGAGCGACTGCCCGACCTCGACCCCCTCGTAGACCCCGCGAAGCTCCCGTACGAACCGCTGCGGCTCACAGTCTGCCTTGGGCAGCGTCGCCACCCCGGCCTCGGCCCGCCGCTTGGCCCGGCGACCATCAAGCTTGGCAACCTGCCCACGAACGGAGCGGCTGGCGAGCCGCCGTGGCTTGTTGGCGAAGCCGATCTGCACGGCGGCGTAGCCATCCCGCTCCGGCGTTCGCACGACCGTGACCGGACAGGGGCCGGCCTCGATCACGGTAACCGGCACCACGGCGCCTGATTCAGCGTCGAAAATTTGCGTCATGCCGACCTTGCGGCCGAGCAGACCTGGCCGCCCCGGCTTGTCGGGGCGGCTGGCGGAAGCGAACGTTACGGCGTGGCTCGAGTTGGTGGCCATGATTGTCATCGCGGTTGCATCGCCGACACGTCCGCACACCCCAGGGCCGAAAGCCACAGGGAAGGGCCGATCTCACGCTCGAAGCCGTTGGCTCGGGGAGCACCCAGACCTGCCACCCCTCAGGGCGACTGTTGGCCGGGCCTTACCCGCGACGCCTTCCAAGCATGCCGTTCGTCGAAGCTCCCGTGTTCCTTGAGGTTCCTCTCGTCTCCGTCTCACCTGCCCGCGGCATCACCGCGAGGAGGCCTTGATCTTGATGTCGACGCCCGCGGGCAGGCTCAGTTTGTTGAGCGCCTCGATCGTCTTGGCGGTCGCCTGAATGATGTCGATCACCCGCTTGTGGGTCCGAATCTCGTACTGCTGGCGGGCCTTTTTGTCGATGTGGGGGCTCGAGAGCACCGTGTACCGCTCGATCCGCGTGGGCAGCGGAATCGGCCCGTGGACCTCGGAGTTGGTCCGCTTGGCCGTGTCGACGATCTCAGCCGCGCTCTGGTCGAGCACGGCATGGTCGTAGGCCTCCATGCGGATGCGGAT
>CAXNGP010000059.1:0-9056 GCA_964201845.1 Pirellulales bacterium | reverse complement strand
TGGTGCGTCAGCCGGTGAGGCGGGCCCTGCGGGCGAGATAGGCGGCGAGCACGTGGTCGTAGGGCTGCGACGTGTCGATGCACTCGTAGCCGATCCGCCGCTCGAGGCAGGCCGAGCGGAGCGACTCGCGGAAGGCGGCGAACCGCTCGAGGTAGGCGGCTCGCACGGCCCGGGGGTTGGTGACGACCCTGCCCTCCCCCTCGGCATCGCGAAACTGGGTGGTCTTGTCCCAGGGAAAGTCCCGTTCGGCAGGGTCGACCAAGTGGAACACGACCAGGTCGTGCCGGAGGTGCTTGAGCAACGCGAGCCCCGTGCCGAGCGCGGCGGGGTCGTCGAGCAGGTCGCTGATGAGCACCACGATGCCCCGCTTGGGCACGCGGCCGGCGAGTTCGCGAAGGGCCGTGCCCACCTGCGTGTCGGGGCCGGCCGTCGCGGTGTCGAGCGCGGCGAGGACGTTCCTGAAGTGCCGCGGCATCGACCGCGGCGGCACGTATCCGCGGACCTGGGAGTCGAAGGTCGCCAGACCGGCCGCGTCGTTTTGCTTGAGCGCCAGGTGGCAGAGCGCGGCGGCCAGAAACCGGCCGTAGTCGAGTTTCGTGATCCCACCCTCGGCGCCGGCGAAGTCCATCGACTTCGAGGTGTCGAGCACGACGGTGATCCGGGTGTTGGTCTCCTCCTCGTAGAGCTTGACGTAGAACTTGTCGGTCTTGGCGACCTGCTTCCAGTCGACGTTCTTGAGCTCGTCGGACTGCGTGTAGGGGCGATGATCCGCGTATTCCACGCTCGACCCGAAGAACGGGCTCGGGTGGAGGCCCGAGAGCAGGCCCTCGACGGCGTGCCGGGCCACGAGTTCGAGCCGCGCGACCCGCGCCAGGCCGGCCGGATCGACGAACGGGGAAACCGGCGGTGCGGAAGACGGCGTGGCCATCGGGCGGATGCCGGGGTGACGGGGCCGGGCGGAGTCCGCCGGCGAAATGAACGTCAGTCGGTCTCGGGCAGGTCCTCGAGGATCTTCGCGATCACGGTGTCGGTCGTGATGCCCTCGCTCTCGGCGGTGAAGCTGGCCACGAGCCGGTGGCGAAGCACGGGCTTGGCCATGCCGCGGATGTCCTCGAACGACACGCTCGGCCGGCCGTCGAGCAGGGCCCGGGCCTTGGCTCCCAGGAGCAGCGACTGGCAGGCCCGCGGGCCCGCGCCCCAGGTGAGCCAGCGGCGGGTGTCGGCGGAGGAGGCCTCGTCGCCGGGCCGCGTGGCCCGGGCCAGCCGCACGGCGTAGGCCGCCACCGGCTCGGCCACGATCACGTCGCGGACGATCTCCTGCACCCGCAGGATGTCGGCCTCGCCCATCACCGGCTGGAGGTCGACCTTCTGCCGCGACGTGGTCGACGTGGCGATCCGCAGTTCGTCGTCGAACGAGGGATAGTCGACCGCGACCTTGAACATGAACCGGTCGAGCTGCGCCTCCGGCAGCGGATAGGTGCCCTCGTTCTCGATCGGATTTTGCGTGCCGAGCACGAAAAACGGCCGCGGCAGCTCGAACGTCCGGCCGGCGACGGTGACGTGATACTCCTGCATCGCCTGCAGGAGCGCCGCCTGCGTCTTGGGGGGCGTGCGGTTGACCTCGTCGGCGAGCACGAGGTTGGCGAAGATCGGCCCGTGGACGAACTTCAGCTCCCGGTGGCCGGTGGACTTGTCTTCCTGGAGGATCTCGGTGCCGGTGATGTCAGCCGGCATGAGATCCGGCGTGAACTGGATCCGGCTGAACTTCAGCGAGAGCAGCTTCGCCAGGCTCGAGATCATCAGCGTCTTGGCGAGGCCCGGTACGCCCTCGAGGATGCAGTGACCCTGACAGAAGAGCGCGGTGAGCATCAGCTCCAGCGGCTCCTCCTGGCCCACGATCACCTTGGCGAGCGCTTCCCGCATCCGCCGGTGGGCGTCGGCGACCAGTTCGGCCTCGGCGGCCACCACCCCTGCGTCCCGCGTCGTCGCCTCGGCCATGCTCGTGCTCATCGCGAAAACCCCTTGGTGGAGATGCCCCGGCAGCAGATCCGGACAGCGGTCGGAACCCGATCGACCGCGAAACATGAGTCTGCCCTCGGGACTGGCCCCGGGTCAAACGGCCAGGCCATCACCCGCCCTGGCGAGTCGTTGTGAGTCCCATGGGTCGGCCAGGCACGGACTCCACCCAAAGGGTGGACCTCCTGTATCGTAAAGGCGACCCGCGTCAGTGACCGCTGCTCGGCATCCTGATTCGCCCCTTGGCTCGGAGGACTCCCCATGATGGTTCGCACTTCGCTCGTTCTGGTGTTGCTGGCCGGCCTGCTCGGCAGATCCGCCGCCGCCGTCGAACCCGCCCGGATGGGATGCGGCATCATGACCTTCGACACCGTGCCCGGGTGGGGACTCGACGAGCAGGGCAAGTCGCAGATCGGCCCGACCCACGGCAGCGTGGTCGTCGACAGCAAGGGCCAGGTCTACACCAGTTCCAACCTCGGCATCTTCGTGTTCACGCCCGCCGGCCAGCTCGTGCGCCGGCACCTCGGCGGCGACTACACCGGCCTGCACGACATGGAGATCCGCGTCGAGTCGGGCCGCGACTACATCTACGGGGCCCGCAACGCGGCCGGCGAAGGGATCAAGCTCGATGCCGAGACCGGGGCCGTCGCCCTCAAGCTCGGGATCCCGACGGAGGCGGAGTGCGGGCTGAAGATCGCGAAGTGGTCTCCGACGGCGATCACCGTGGCCCCGAACGGCGAGATCTACCTCTCCGACGGCTACGCCAGTAACCTGATCTTCCGATTCGGGCCCGACGGCAAGTACCGGTCGCACTTCGGCACCAAGGGCAACGGGCTCAAGGAGTTCAACACCGCCCACGGGATGACGCTCGACACCCGGTACAGCCCGCCCCGGCTTCTGATCTGCGATCGCAACCATCAGCCGAAGGGCAGGCTCCTGCACTACGATCTGGAGGGAAACTTCATCGAGGAGGTGATCACGGGACTTGGGATGCCGACGGCGGCGTCGGTCCAGGGCGATTACGTGTCGGTGCCCGACCTGCACGGCCGCGTCGTGATCCTCGACAAGAGCAACACGATCATGGCGGTGCTGGGACACAACCCGGATCCCAAGACGCGGGGCAACTTCAACGTCCCCCAGGAGCAGTGGCAGGAGGGGATCTTCAGCGGCACCCACGGCTCGTTCTGGGACGCCGCCGGCAACCTCTACGTGCAGGACTGGAACGTGTCTGGCCGCCTGATGAAGCTCGTCCGGGTGGCTCCCGCGAGCAGTGAGCGCAAGGCTGAAACGCCGTGAGGAGCCGATCTCCGTGGGCCGTGGTCGTGGTGGGCGTCTGGTTGCTCAGCGGAGCGGCCAGGGCCGAGTTTCCCGCGCCCCGCGACAGCGAAACCGACCTATCGAAGCAGCGACTTTCGCCCGCCGCTGCGGCGGCTGCGTTTCGCGTTCCCGAGGGCTTCGAGGTCGGCGTGTTCGCGGCCGAGCCCGACGTGATGAACCCGATCGCGGTTGCCTGGGATACCCGCGGCCGGCTCTGGGTGGCGGAAAACTTCACCTTCGCGGAGCGGACGCGGCAGTTTGAGGCTGATCTCCGTGACCGCGTGCTGATCCTCGCGGACACTGATGGCGACGGCACCTGCGACGAGCGGAAGGTGTTCAGCGACACGCTCGACCACCTGACCGGGCTCGAGGTGGGCCTCGGCGGCGTCTGGCTGATGTGTCCGCCGCGGTTGCTGTTCGTGCCGGATCGCGATCGCAACGACGTCCCCGACGGTCCGCCCGAGACGGTCCTCGAGGGCTTCACGGTGCCCGCGGAGAACCACCACAACTTCGCCAACGGGCTGAAGTTCGGCCCCGACGGCTGGCTCTACGGTCGCTGCGGCGCGTCTGCTCCGGGCCTGGTGCGACGGCCCACCGAACCCGTGGAGGCCGCCGTGCCGCTCCGGGGCGGCATCTGGAGGTATCACCCGCGCTCCGGGCGGTTCGAGGCGGTCTGCCATGGCACGACCAATCCCTGGGGCCACGACTGGACCGAGGCCGGCGAGGGCTTCTTCATCAACACCGTCAACGGCCACCTCTGGCACGTCATCCCCGGGGCCCACTACACGCGGCCCCACACGCTCGCCGCGAGCCCGCTGGTCTACGAGCCGATCGAGATGCACGCCGACCACTGGCATTGGGACACCGGCAAGGACTGGACCGACTCGCGTTCGGCCAGCGGCGAGCACGACCGCCTCGGCGGCGGGCACGCGCACGTCGGGATGACGATCTACGGTGGGCTCCAATGGCCGGCCGAGTATCGCGGGCGGCTGTTCACGCTGAACCAGCACGGCCGAAGGATGAACGTCGAACGGCTCGAGCGGGCCGGCAGCGGCTACGTCGGGCGGCACGAGCCCGACATGCTGTACGCCGCCGACCCGTGGATGCGGGGCGTCGAGGTGACGACCTGCCCGGACGGGTCGGTGTTCCTCGTCGATTGGAGCGACACGGGCGAGTGCCACGAGCACACCGGCGTGCACCGGACCTCGGGGCGGATCTACCGCGTGACCTTCGGCCGGCCTGACCCGCAGCCGCTCCCCGACCTGACGGCGGCGGAGTCGGCCGAACTCGCCTCGCGACTCGGCGACTCGAACGGGTGGCTCGCGCGGGCGGCCCGGCGGGAGTTGTGCGACCGGGCGGCCACCGGCCGGGGCATCGAGCCGGCGGTCGAAGCGATCGTGGCCACGATCGCGGAGCCCGGCCCCGTGCTGCCCCGGCTCCGCGGGCTGTGGACGCTGCACGCGCTCGACCGACTGCCAAGCGTCGCGGTCGAGCGGGCCCTCGCCGATGCCGACGAGCAGGTCCGGGCGTGGGGCGTGAGGCTGGCCACCGACGCCGAACCCCTCGATCTCGCGACCGGCGTCGCCCGCGCGTCGACGCCGCTCGGATCCGGCCGGCTCGATCCGCTCGTGCGGCTCGCAGCCAAGGATCCCTCAGGCCTCGTGCGGCTCGCGTTGGCCTCGACGCTCCAGCGACTCACGGTCGAGGAGCGCGTTCCGCTGGCGGCGGCGCTGCTCGCGCATGCCGAGGACGGCGAAGACCATAATCTGCCCGCCCTCCTCTGGTACGGGCTGATGCCGCTGGCCGAGCGGGATCCGGCCACGCTCGTTCCGCTCGCGCTCGAGGGCCGCATCCCGGCGGTGCGCGTGTGGACTGCCCGGCGGGCCGGCGAGCTCGCCGCGGCTCGGCCCGAGGTGATGCAGTCGCTGCTGGAGCGGGCCGCGGCCCAGCCCCACGCCGTGCAGGCAGACGTCGTCGCCGGGCTCTCGCGGGGGCTCGCGGGCCAGCGTCGCCTGGCGATGCCTGCGGCGTGGGGGACGTTCGTCGCGGCGCTCGGACCGCCGGGCGATCTCGAGCCGGCCCTGCGGCGGCTGGGCGTGGTGTTTGGCGACGGCGTCGCGCTCGACGAGGTGCGGAGGCTCGCGCTCGACGACACCGCCGAACTCACGATCCGGCGGCAGGCGATCGACTCGCTGATCGAGGCCCGCGCGCCCGACCTCCGCGAGGTCTGCGACCGACTGCTCAGGAAGCGATTTCTCAACACATCGGCGCTCGTCGGGCTGACCCAGTTCGACGACCCGGCCGTGGGCCGGCGGATCGCCGCGGCCTACACGTCGTTCCATCCGGCCGATCGGCCGGCGGTCGTCGCGGCCCTCGCGTCCCGAGCGGCGTTCGTGCCCGCGCTGCTCGACCTGATGGATCAGGGCACGATCCGACGAGGCGACGTGACCGCGGCGCAGGCACGGCAGATTCGCGACTGCGGCGATCCCGCGTGCACGTCGCGGCTCGCCGAGCTGTGGGGCGAGGTGCGGGATTCCCCCCGGGACAAACAAGAAGCGATCGCCGGGCTCAAGCGGCTGCTCACCACCGAGCGGCTCGCGTCGGCGTCGCCGCCCGCTGGCCGGCCGGTGTTCGTCCGGCACTGCGGCGCGTGCCATCGCCTATTTGGGGCCGGCGGCGACATCGGCCCGGATCTCACCGGCGGCGATCGGCGAAACCTCGACTACCTGCTCTCCAACATCGTCGATCCCAGTGCCGTCGTCACCAAGGATTTCCAGCTGACCCGGCTGGTCTTGGCAGACGGCCGGGTACTCGGCGGGATGATCGTCGGCGAGAACGAGGCCACGATCACCGTGCAGACCCCGCAGGAGCGACAGACCATCCCTCGGGCCGACATCGAGTCGCGCGAGGCGTCGTTGCTCTCGCTGATGCCCGACGGCCTCCTGCAACCGCTCGGCGAGCAGGAGATCCTCGATCTGGTCGCCTACCTCAGGGGCGACTCGCAGGTGGAGGGGCCAGCCGATCCCCAGCCGGTGGTGGGCAGTCGGGATTGATCCACTGGATCACGGCGGCCCAGCCGGCGCTCTCGGGGTCGTGCTGCAGGTAGCCGTGGATCGCCTTGACCACGTTCCACCCGTCTTTCAAGTGGGCGGAGAGCACCGGATCGACCCGCCTGCCGGCGACCACCTCGCGGACGTATTGCTCGGCCGGCACGGTGGCGGCCGCGGCCCCGTAGCCGGGCAGCCGGCTGCCCCCCACCATCCGCCACAGGCGTTCGTCGACGACGAGCTGCCGGGTGGCGTCGGTGAGGGCGTGCGCCAGGCCGTGGTGTTGATGGGCCGGGCTGACGAACACGTCGGCGCCGTAGAGCGTGTGTCCCGTGGGATCGTGGTCGGCGAATGAGCCGTGGGCGGTGAGCACGTCCCACGGGTCGTCCAGGTGGTAGTCGGCCATCCGCAGCCGGAGCGTGAAGTGGACCCCGACGGCCTCGCCCGACGGCAGATGCTCGGCGACGAACTGCCCCTGGGGATAGACGGCCTGGTGCTCGGCCAGTTCGGTGGCGGTGTAAGGATCGTCGTGCGGGTAGACGGCGCGGCAGATCGCCCCGATCGGGGCGAAATCGGCAGGCTCCATCAGGCGGATGCGGTAGTCGGGGGGAAGCATGGCGTGGGGATCTCGAGACGATTCCAGCATAGCGTCGGGAACGTGGGGCCCAGCGCGGCAGCGGCCTAGCGCGCCGGCAGGAGCACGATATCGGCCACGTCGAGCGGCAGTTCGAGCACCAGGTCGTCTCCGTCCTGCCGAAGCGCGACGGAGACGCCCTCGGCGCTCTCGGCCCGGGCGACGGGGTGGCCCGGCCCGCGTGCCAGCCTGAGGGACAGCCGCTCGAGAGGGCGATGCGTGTAGTTCGCCAGCACGACCGCGGAGCCTTCCGGCCCCGTGAGCAGATTGGCCTCCACGACGGGCACGGAACTCTGCACCACGGGCACCAACCCCGCCAGTTTCAGGGGCTCCGCGAACACCGCCCGCAGGTTCGCATCCCACACCTCGTCGAGCGTCGTCTGGCCGGCCTTGAAGGGGGAGTAGGCGAGGCCGGGCAGGAAGCCGACGGCGACCACCTTGCCCGCGCCGTGGGGCACCGTGGCGGCGGCCACGCCACCGTCGGCGAAGCGGCCCCAGGCCGCGGCCGCGTCGGCCGCGAGCCGCATCCGGTAGCCGATCACCGGATGCGTGACGGAGTCTCGCCCGAGCGTGAGCGCCGCCAGCGTGAGCGGCTTGATCGACGGCAGGTCGACCCGCTCGTTGTAGCGGTGGCCGACCTCCTTCTCCAGGGCCGCCGCGGCCGCCTGGGGATAGACCGCGGCGGCGAACGGGGGCACCGTGGGCTCGTGGCATTCGTCCCGCGTGGCCGCGCCCGCCGAGAGGAAGAGCACCCCCCCGCGGCGCACCCAGGCGTCGACGGCGGTCGCCGCCCGCCGGTCGAGGCAGTTGCCCGGGAGGTAGAGCACGCGGTAACGGTCGAGCAGGCCCGCCGCGACCTCCTCTTCGCCGAGGAAGTCGGGCTGGATCGAATGATGCCGCAGCGCGGCATAGAGCAGCCGCGTCTCCACGAACACGGCCGGGTCGTCGGTGTGCCAGTGGTCGTGGCTGACGCTGTAGAGAATCGCGACGGGGTCGTTCCTGGTGGTGGCGGGATAGAGGATCGGTTCGGCCCGTTCGAGCGTGCGGCTCGTGCGGGCGATCCCCTCGTACATGCTCCGCAGGTCCGACCAGTAGTTTTCGGTGCCGATCCAGGTGGGGCCGAACGTCCAGTAAAACAGGCTCTTCGAACCCTGGCCGAGGTTGGAGAAGGTTTTGAGCCGCAGGTAGCGGTCGTCGCTGGGCGTCACGAGCCCGCGCAGAGCGACGTTGCGATCACGGATGCCACCCCGCAGGATGGACGACAGGAAGCCGAACCCCTGGCCGCCGAGCCACGTGGAGTCGGGCCCATACATGTGGTTGAGGCCCAACCAATCCTCGGCTGAGACGATGTCCACCGCCTCCCGCCGGCCGATCTCGAACAGGTCGAGGTTCTGCGGTCCCATGCCCAGCTTGGGCGGGCCCCAGGCGTCGAAGAACGCGTGGTCTGAGGGGAGGGTCTCCGTGGGCATGCGGATCGGGGGCTCTGCGGCGGCGAAGGTCTCGCGGATCAGATCGGTCGTGTGCCGGAGCTGCCGCACCGACCACCACTGGGCGAACTTGCCGGAGTGGAAGGCAAGCCGCCGGGTGACGAGGTCGGCGGCCCGCGGCGGCGCCGGTGCGTAGAGGAGGTCGCCCCGCCACGGCGCCGCGTCGATCGGCATGCCCAACGACGCGTCGGTCTGACCAGACTCGCGGAGATACTCACGAAACCATTGGTTGACCCGCGCCGGGTCGATCCGTCTCAGGTCGATCGTCTGGATCTCGTCGGCCACGACGTAATGGGCCATGTTCTCGTAGGTCCAGCGGCCGTCCGGCGTCGCCAGGGCGGCGGCGATCCGCTTCCGCTCGCCGTCGTCCCAGGCCTTACGGCCCGCCTCGGGATCGCCGGAGAGGTGCCAAGTGGCGGTGTAGGTCTGCATCGCGGCGTCACGGAGCACGTCCACCGGCACGCCCCCCATCACGTTGATGCCCAGCAGTCCGAGCGTCTCCGTGGCCTCCCGGGCGAGCCGCGGGTCGTAGTGCCCCCAGACCGACGAGAGCAG
>CAXNGP010000058.1:0-9163 GCA_964201845.1 Pirellulales bacterium | reverse complement strand
TGGGCGGCCACCCGCAGGTCCACGGCGGCGGAAGCGGGCCGGCAAGGCCTCCACGTGGCGGGCGGCGAAGAAGCAGCGGCCCGGCGGAGAGGGATGATGAGCGGCGCCTCCACAGCCGGCCGTCCAGCGGCCTGTGCGTCAGCGGCGACCGGCCCCTGCCACGAGCGCGTGGCCGTGGTGGCGCATCGCCCGATCGCCGATCGAACCTGGCGGATCCGGGTTGAGTCGCCGGCCCTGGCCGCCGCGGCTCTCCCGGGGCAGTTTGCGATGCTCCGGATCCCGGATCGCACCGACCCGCTCCTGGCCCGGCCCCTGGCGGTCTACGACGTCTTTTCCGGGCCCGATGGCCGGCCTCGCTACGTCGACTTCGTCTATGCGGTGCATGGCCGGTTCACGACCGCCCTCGCCGGCCTGCCTCCCGGCGAGGAACTGGCCGTCTGGGGGCCGCTCGGCAACGGTTTCGATCCGCCTCCGGTCGGCCATCTCCTGCTCGTCGCCGGCGGCATCGGGCAGACGGCGCTCCTGGCGCTGGCCCGCGAGCGGTCGGGCCTCGTCCGCTACGGCTCGCCCGCACGCACGCGGGCCCGTGTGGAGCGGATCACGTTCTGCTGGGGCGGGCGGACGGCGGCGGTGTTCGGCGACGTGGCCGACTTCGAGGCCGCAGGCTGCGACGTGCATCTGGCCACACTCGACGGCACGGCGGGTGTGCGCGGCACCGTCGTCGACCTGCTCGACGGGCTTGCCGCCGACGGGAGGCTCGGGCCGGCCGCCGCGCTGCGGGTGGCCACCTGTGGTCCCGATGCGATGATGGCCGCCGTGGCTCGGTGGACGGCCTCCCACGGCATCCCCTGCGACGCGTCGCTCGAAACGCCGATGGCCTGTGGCATCGGCATCTGCTTCACGTGCGTCGCGCCGATCCGCGATCGCGACGGAGGCTGGGACTATCGCCGCACGTGCGTCGAGGGGCCCGTGTTCGATGCGGCGAGCATCGTCTGGTGAGCTGGGCCGGTCGAAGCTCGGCCGGCTGCTGGCCGGCCGGCTCGGGCATCGCTCAGGTAGAGGTCGACTTGCGGGCCTTCGTGGCCGGAGCGGCGGCACCCGTCGACAAGCCCCGCACGCGGGACGAGAGCCGCGACTTGATGCGAGCGGCCCGATTCTTGTGGATGGTTCCCTTGGCCGCGGCCCGGTCGGCCGTCTTCGCCGCGCCCTTGAGTTGCTCCCGTGCCAGGGTGGCATCGCCGGCGGACACCGCCTCGAGCACCTTGCGGATGGAGTTCTTGATCACCGTCTTGGCCTGCCGATTCCGCTCGCGGTCGCGAAGGTTTTGACGGTGACGCTTCTTGGCACTGGCCGAATGGGGCATGGGATCCTCGGGTGGGCGGTGGCGTTGAGTGGTGGATGGCCGGACGGCGGGGTCAGCCTTCCGGACCCCCGTTATCCTTCGCGGAACGCAGTTTGTCCAGCCGCTCGGCCACGTCGCGGTAACCGTAGTCCAGGCCGGCCACGGCCGACAGATGCTTCTGGGCGGCGTCGAGGTCCTTGAGCCCGGCGGCCAGCACCCCCGCCCGGTAGAGGGCCCGTTTGCGGAGGTCCAGTTCCCGGTCGGTGAGCACCTCCACCGCCGCCTCGTAGTTCTGCATCGCCAGCGGGTATTGCTTGATGCTCTGGAAGCACTCGCCGAGTTCGAGCGAGATGGCTCCCTTGCGGCGGACGTCCTTGAGCGCCTCCTGGAAGTGGCGGATCGCTTCGGGAAACTTCCCGGCGGCCTTGAGCCGCAGGGCCAGCTCGTACTTCCAGGTCAGGTTCTCGGGGTAGCGGCTGCAGCGGGCCCCGAAGACCTCGAGTTCCTGCCGGAGCTGGGCTCGCTTGAGCTTGTCGACGGTCTCGCGGTGTTCGGGCGTGTCGCTCGTCGCCAGCCGCTGCTCGGCGATCATCACCTTCGACTTGGCCCAGCGGAGCTGGCGATCCTCGACGTGCTCCCGCACCTTGAGTTCGTTGCCGGAGGCGGAGAGCGCCCGCGCCAGCAGTTTCTCCGCCTCGTCGATCCGGCCGTCCTGCTCGAAGAGGTCGGCGAGTTCCAGCGTCCCGTCGACGTCGGCGGGGTTGTCTCGCAGCGACTGCATCAGCTCGGCCCGTCGGTCACCGGCCTTGGTCGGCTCCGCGGCGGCGGCCTGATTGCCAGCCCGGCCCACGAGCCCCTTGCCGGCCGTGATCGTCTTGTCGACCGAGAGTTGGGCGATCTCCCGGTCCGCCTCCTCGGCCAGCCCCTTGATCCGCGCGATCCGCCGCCAGCACTCGATCGCCTGATCGAAGTTGCCCTGGCTGGCGGCGAACCGGCCGCACTGGCGGTTGACCTCCGCGTCGGCCGGCGCCGCATCGAGAGCCCCCCGGAGATAGACCGCCTGGCAGTCGACGAACATCAGGTTGCCGCAAGCCTCGGCCATCGCCAGCAGGCAGGCGTGGTCGGCCGGGTTCGACTTGAGGATCTCGACGCCCTGCTTGATGACGTCGCGCCACTGGGCGTTGGACGCCGCCCGCTTCATGCCCGTCCGCCCGCCGGCCGAGAGCAGCGAGGTGAACGTGCCGCTTTTTTTGGCCCCGAACTTCCGCCGCAGGGCCGCGAGGAAGGCCTGGAGGAAGACCGCGTTGCCCGGGTCGCCGTTGACGCAGGCGGAGAACATGTCGATCGCATACTGGGCATTGCCGGCGGCCTGGGTGCCCGTCCGGAAGCACTGCATCAGCCGGGAGCGGTCCGCCGCCGAAAGAGCCGCCCACGAGGGGGAGAGGGCCGGATCGGCGGGGACGGGGGCTGCCGCGGTAGACTCGTTGGCCATGACCAGTGAGGATGCGTGATCGCGACACTCATCGGTGCCGCCTGCGAACCATGAGCCGCCTCGACGGCCCGATTCCGCAGAGTCTAGGTTGATCGGCGTTCCCCCTCAAACCCCACCGCGTGCCGTCCCCGCCCGCCCCGCTCGTGCCGCCTGAATCCCCGCCCACTTCCGGCATGGTCACGTTCGTGGGCGCCGGGCCGGGCGCCGCCGACCTGCTCACGCTCCGGGGCCTCGAGCGACTGCGCGATGCCGACGTCGTGGTTCACGACCGGCTGGTGCCACAGGCCGTGTTGGCGGAGATTCCCGAGGGCGTTGAGCGGATCGCGGTCGACCGGGGCGATCTCGGTGATCCCGATCCCGGTGGAACCACCGGCGCGCTGCTCGCGCGGCTCGCCGCGGCCGGCCAGGCCGTGGTCAGGCTCAAGGGGGGCGATCCGACCGTGTTCGCGCGGCTGGCGGAGGAGCTCGAGCCGCTGCAGCGCGCGGGCATCGCCGTCGAGATCGTGCCGGGCGTGACGGCCGCCTTCGCGTCGGCGGCCGCCGCGGTCGTGCCGCTGACGAGCCGGACCACGGCCTCGAGCCTGACGCTCGTCACCGGCCACGAGGCCCGTGGCAAGACCGAGCCGATCGACTTTCGGCCGTTGGCGGCGCTCCCCGGCACGTTGGCCATCTACATGGGCGTGGAGCAACTGACGGGCTGGTCGCGCGACCTGATCGCCGCCGGCCGGTCCGCCGACACGCCGGTCACCCTCGTGAGCCGCTGTTCGTGGCCCGACGAGCGGCAGGCCACGTCGTCCCTGGGAACGGTTGCCGCGGATGCCGCACGCGAAGGCTGGCAGTCGCCGGCGGTGATGATCGTCGGACCAGTCGTCGCGGGGGCCGTCACCGGGCCGCTCGCCGGCTGTGAGGTGATCGTGACCCGCCCGGCCGGGCAGCAGGCCGAGCTCGTGGCCCGGATCCGGGCCTTGGGGGGCAGGCCGATCCTCGCCCCGGTGATCTCGATCGGCCCGCCCGCCAGTTGGGCGGCGGTCGATGCCGCGATCGGCCGGCTCGACACGTATGACTGGATCGTGTTCGCGAGCGGCAACGGCGTGCGCGGATTTCTCGACCGCCTGCGGCTGGCCGGCCGCGACGGGCGGGCGCTGGGAACGGCCCGGCTGGCGGCCATCGGCCCGGCGACCCGTGCGAGCCTCGAGGCGGCCGGCTACGTCTGCGATCTCGTGCCGGGCGACTACCACTCCGAGGGTCTGGTGGAGGCCCTCGCCGAGCAGCCGCCCGGCGGCCGGTTTCTGCTCGTGCGAGCCGCCGCCGGCCGCGATCTCCTGCGGCGGGAGCTCGAGGCCAGGGGTGACGAGGTCGATGAGGTGGCCGCCTACGCGAGCGAGCCAGTGCAGCTGATCGCCGAGCGGCTGCCGGGGCCGGGGGCGTGGATCACGGTCACCAGCGGCGCGATCGCCGAGGCGGCCGTGCGGCTGTTCGGCGATCGGATGCGCGGCTGGCGGATCGCGAGCCTCAGTCCCGTCACGTCCGCCGTGCTGCGGCGGTTCGGGCTCGAGCCGGCCGCCGAGGCGGCGGCGGCGACGACCGCCTCGCTCGTCGAGGCCATCCGCCGGGCGGTTTCCGGCTCCGGTGCCGCGTGTGCATCCCCGGCCGAGGCGACGCAGCCGGTGCAATCGTCAGGGTCGCAGGCGGCCGGGTAGGTCGCTGGCCGAGGCCCTTGAGCGCCGGGCGTACGAGTGACGATACTCCGAAAGCGCGGCGTCGTGGGGCGCCGGTCTTCGGGGGAGGAATGAAGGCATGCACGGTTCGGACGCTCCGGCCACGCTTGTGATCTGCGGCACGGTGCCCCGGACGACCCGCAGCGAGCCGAGTGGGCTGGTGCGCGGGCCCGACCTACCCGTGACCTGGCTGGCCCCGATCGACCGGCTGGCCTTCGCTGCCGATCTCGCCGCCCGCCACGTCGGGTGTGCCGCCGCCCTCGAACTGCCGCCCGCCGCGCTCGAATCCCGCAGCCGGCTCCGCGGCCTGCTCGCCCGCGGCCGTGACGCACTGCCCGGCATCGCCGCCGTCGCCGTGCGCGGCGGCGTGAGCGCCGAGCATCGCGGCCTGCTCGTCGAGGAGGGGATCCGGATCGCGCTGGTCGAGCAACTGGCCGAATCGGGTCGCGGCTCGCGGCGTCCGGCCCCGGCAGGCTGGCGGTGCCGGAACGCCGCCTGGGGTCTGTGGGAGGTGGAGATCTCGGCCGGCTTGCCCCGCTCGCCGCTGGCGTGGCTCGGCCTCGGCGGCCGGCCGCGGCGGGGCAGCCTGCACGTGCTCCGCACCGAGGCGCTCGCCGAAGGCAACGGCGGCCCGGTCTTCATGGCGTCGCGTCTGGAGCGGCAGCTCGCCTGGGCGCGGCGGCAGGTGGACCATGGCCGTGGCGTCGCCGTCTCACTCGACGGCCTGGCGACGAAACTGGCCGGGGGCGAGCCGGTGGCCCGCGACCACGCGATCCTGCGGGCGGCCTGACTCAGCGGAGCGGGCTGGGGCCCGGCCCGCGCCGGCCGCCCGACTGGTCGAGCAGCAACCAGCTCAGGTAGGCGGTGATCAGACCACTCACGATGAAGGCCGCATCGAGCAGGATGCTCGTCCGCCGAAAGGGGAAGGCCGCCGCCAGATCGGCGACGAACAGGATCACGATCAGCCCCGAGAGGATCAGGCCTGTAAACGCGAGTGCCTTCGACACGTGCGCTGGGGTCCCTACGAAAGTCCTGGCTGGAAAACGAGCCTAGTCCATACCATAATCGCCGCCCGGCGGGGAGCCGGGCGTACGCGGGGCGGCAACCCGCCGGCTCCGCCCCGCTTCCGGACCATCCTCCCGCGACGGAACCCCAGGCGTGAAGCCAGCCCCCGACCGCGGCCGCACGGCCGTCTACACCGGCTCCTTCGACCCGATCACGCTCGGCCACCTCGACGTGATCGGGCGGGCCGCCCGGATTTTTGACCGGATCGTGGTCGGCGTCGGGATCAACCCCGACAAGCACCCGCTGTTCTCGCTCGAGGAGCGGGTGCGGCTGGTGCGGGAATCGCTCGACGGGCTCGGCAACGTCGGTGTGGAGTTGTTCAGCGGGCTGTCGGTGGCCTTCGTGCGGGAGCAGGGGGCCCAGGTGCTCCTGCGGGGCGTGCGGTCGCTGACCGACATCGAGGCGGAGTTCACCATGACGCTCGCCAACCGGCGGCTCGACGCCGGGGTGGAGACGGTGTTCCTGATGGCCGACGCCGCCTACTCCCACATCTCGTCGTCGCTGCTCAAGCAGATCACGCCGCTGGCCGACGACGAGTCGCTGTTGAAGTTCGTGCCGGCACCGGTCGTGAAGGCCCTGCGGACAAAGTTCGCCGCCGAGTGACCGGCCAGGCTCGGGGTTGCCGATGCCATCGCTCTGGACGTTCGCAGCGTCGTGGGTGACGCAGGCACGGGGCGGCCGGTCCCTGTCGCCCGGACGCTCCCTGCGTCTTGGGTGACGCAGGCTCGGGGCGGCCGGTCCCTGTCGCCCGGACGCTCCCTTCGGCCTTCGTGGCCTCCGGTCGCTCCATGCTAGCTCGCTTCGGCATCCTGCCTGCGCTCGCTATCAAGGCCGGCTCCAGGGAACCGGCCACCCCGAGCCGTCGATTGACTGATGCGCACGCCATCGCGCAGATTCGTCTGAACAAACGATGCGCGCCACAACGCGCACGAACACGGCCGCCCGGAGGTGCGGCCGCCGGGCGGAGGCCCGGCAAGGCGGCAATGGCCAGGGATGGCATTGCCGCCGTGTAGCCGGTGCGGCCGGCGGCAGCGGCCGAAGGCCGGAGTGCCGCGAAGCCCGCCGGGGGCATGGATGCCCCGCCGGGCGTAAAGCTAGTTCGTCGTCGGGCCGGTGCCTTCGAAGTGTTGCCGAAGGTAGCGGGCCCGCTCGATGTTGCGGTCTTTCGTGTCGAGCTCGAGGCCGCGGAGCTTCTGGAGGTGGGCCGGCTGGGTGCGGACGAGCAGCGAGTTGATGTCGGCCAGGTTCACGTCGCCGATCAGGCCCAGGAGCACCCCCATCCGCACGCGGGAGAGCAGCTGCATCGTCTCCTCGGCGCTGATCGTCTGGGCCGTGCGCAGGATGCCGAAGGCGCGACTCACCTGATCGTGCACGTTTTGCTGGGTCTCGCGGACGAGAAACTCCCGGGCCCGCCGCTCGTAGTCGATCAGGACGGGCACGACGTCGCCCACCTGCTCGACGAGCTCTTCTTCCGTCCGGCCGAGCGTGGTCTGGTTGGAGATCTGGTAGAAGTCGCCCATCGCCTGCGAGCCCTCGCCATACAGGCCCCGGACGGCCAGCGAGATCTTGTGGAGGCTGCGAAACACCTTGTCGATCTGGCGGGTGATCACGAGCGCCGGCAGGTGGAGCATCACGCTGACGCGGATTCCGGTGCCCACGTTGGTGGGGCACGCGGTGAGGTAGCCCCACCGCTCGTGGAACGCGTAGGGAACGACCCGGCCGACCTGGTCGTCGACCACCCGGATCTGCTCCCACACGCCCTTGAGGTCGAGGCCGCTGTGCATGCACTGGATCCGGAGGTGGTCCTCCTCGTTGATCATCAGGCTGACCTGCTCGAGCCGGTCGATGGCCACGCTCCGAGCCCCCTGGGCCTCGGCGTGCTCACGGCTGATCAACTGCCGCTCCACCAGGAACTGGCGGTCGATCTCCTCGAGCCGGCCGACGTCGATGTATTCGAGGCTCTGACCGACCGGAGCCATGGCGATCCGCTCCCGCAGGAGCCGCTCGATCTCGGCCCGGTCCGGCTCCGTGGCGCGGCCGACGAAGGGAAACTGCGCGAGGTTGCGGGCCAGGCGCACGCGGCTGCTCATCACGATGTCCGATTCCGGACCCGTGCCCTTGAGCCATTCGCCGGTCGCTTGCGTGAGGGATTCGAGTGTCATGGGTGGCCGTGGTGAGCGCGGCGGGAGGGGGTGCTACGCGGGAGGGCCGCCGAGCCAGCGGGCCTCGATGGTGCGGATTGCGTCACGAATCTTCTGGGCCCGTTCGTAGGCCTCGTCGGTGATCGCCTCCTGCATGTCACGGCGCAGGCCGATCACCGAGGTGAGCTCCTCCGTGCCCTCCGGCCGGCCCGTCGCGGACGGCTCGGGGCGGCGGCCGGTGTGCCGCGTCGCGCCGTGGATGTTGGCGATCAGCGGCTCGAGTTCCTTCTCGAACTGGGCGTAGTCGTGGGGGCAGCCGAGCCGGCCCTGATTGCGAAACTCGAAGAAGGTGATGCCGCACATGTCGCAGGCCTTCTTGTCGAGCACGGCCAACTCGTCGGCCGTCTGCCCAACCGTGAGCGGGCCAGTCAGCGGCCCGCCGCCCGTCTCGGCCGGCTCGTCGGAGCCTCCGCCCCCCTCGGCCTGATTGAGGTAAGCCCGCGCGTGATCCTCGCAGAGGTGCAATTCCCGGACATCACCCGACTCCAGTTCGGTGATGTGAAACACGGCCTGCTTGTCGCACTGCTGGCACTTCATGGGCGGCTCCCGCACAAGGTCACGCAATCATAGCGGCTCCCCTGCGAGCGGTCGCCTCCACGGGCGCCGCCGCTCCGCGCCAGGCCCAACGCCCGCCGGAGGCGGCCGGCTGTTCGCGGCCCCGGGCCACGGGTACGCTGGCCGCTTCGGCCGCCTCTCCGCCGCCCCGCCCCGCCCGTCCCATGCCGCACCTACCGGACAGAACCCGCTTTCGCGAGTTGGCGGCCACCCATCGCTTGGTGCCCGTCTACCGGCGGCTGTTCGCCGACGCCCTCACGCCGGTTTCCGCCTTTGCCCGGCTCGACGCCGGCGCCTCGGCCTGCCTGTTCGAGAGCGTGGTGGGCGGTGAGCGGGTGGGCCGCTACAGCTTCCTGGCGGCCGATCCGTTCCTCCGGCTCACGGCCCGCGGCCGTGCCGTGGAGGTGACCAGCGAACGGGGTATCGAGGCCTTCGAGAGCGACGACCCGCTCGGCGAACTGGAACGGCGGGTCGCCGACTTCCGTCCGGCCAGGCTGGACGAGTTGCCGCCCTTCACGAGCGGGGCCGTCGGCTACGCGGCCTACGACGCCGTCCGGTACGTGGAGCGGCTTCCGCACGAACCGGCCGACGATCTCGGCCTGCCCGATCTCGACTTCGCCTTCTACGACCGGCTCGTGGTGTTCGACAACGCCACCAAGACGATCGACGTCGTGGTGCTCGCCCGGATCGACGACCCTTCGCCGGCCGGGGTCGAGCGGGCCCACGCCGCCGCCTGCCGCCGGATCGACGACACGATCGCCCGGCTCGCCGCCCCGAGTGGCTGGCCGCC
>CAXNGP010000057.1:0-9192 GCA_964201845.1 Pirellulales bacterium | reverse complement strand
CGCCGTGACCTCGGCCAAGAAGAACCCGCTCGGAGCCTGGCGGTATTCGCCCGACGCCCGCGACGCTGACACGTCGGTTTCCGGGGCCGTCATGATGGGGCTCCTGGGCGCCCGCAACGCAGGCATCGAGGTCCCCGACGAGACCATCGATCGGGCCATCAAGTATTACGTGTCGATGACCGGCTCGAATGGCCAGGTCGGCTACTCAGGCGGCGCAGGCGGCGGCAGCGACGCGGTCACGAGCATCGCCGTGCTCGTCTACGCGATCGCCCGGGAAAAGGAGTTGCCGCAGTACGAGAAGGCGCTGGCCTTCCTCAAGGGCCGCAGCGGCGACCCGCAGTCGCAGCTGGAAGGCTATCCGACCTACACCCGCTACTATCGGGCGCAGGCGCTCTTCCAGGGCGACGTCGACGCCTGGGCGCGGTGGAACGACGGCCTCGTCCAGGAACTCAAGAAGATGCAGGGCAAGGACGGCAGCTTCTCGGGCTTCATGGGTCGGGGCGGCGGCTTCGGCGGCACCGTCGACACGACGCTCGCGCTATTGTCGCTGGCGGTGAACTACAAGTTTCTCCCGATCTACGAGCGGTGAGCCGGATGCGACTCCGATCCCACGCCCGCGTGCTGGCCACCCTGGCGGCGCTCCTGCTGTCTCCGTCCGCCGTGCGGGGCGACGACCCCGCGGCCGCGGCGGCCAAGGCGGCTGCCGAGCGGGACGCCCGCGCGCTCGGTTGGCTCCTGCAGCAGGGGGTGCGGGCGCTCGCCGCGCCGGTCAACGACCCGCAGGCGGCCGACCAGCAGCAGCGGCAGCAGATCGAGCAGCATGCCAAGCAGCTCGAGCGGATGTTTCAGCCGGTGCTCAACAGCGAGCTCGAGTTGATCCGGCGGTGCTGCGGCGGCCTCGAGCCGGCCGCTCGCCGGCAGATCATGGCGGCCGGCCGCGAGGCCGTGGCCGCCGGGGCCCGCGGCTTCACCGAGCGGCAGTTCAACGGCCAGCTCGGTCGCGATGACTTCGATCCCCGGCGGGAGATCCGCGGGCGGCTGGAAAAGGCCCTCGAGCCGCTCGCCGATCCGGCGGAGTTTGCGGTCTACCGGGAGCAGGCCGAACGCCGCGAGGCCCGCCGGGCCGAAGCGGCGCGGCTGTCGATCCTGGCGCGGGTGGATCGGCAGCTCGATCTGTCGGCTGACCAGCGGCGCACGATCGAGGCGGAGCTCACGCGCTCGTGGCGGCCGCAGTGGACCCGCGAGCTCGGCAACCGGGGCGATATGCGGGTCAACGACTATCCACCCGCCCCCGATGACGCGGCCGATGCGATCGTGCCACACCTGGCACCCGACCAGGTGGCCGCCTGGGAGGCCTGGTGTCGGGCCGCCGGCGCGAGGCTCCTGGGCCAAAGCTTCAACCTCCACATCGACGGTCAGGGCATCCAGCAGAGCGATCCATGGTGGAGCCCATGAGTGACCCCATGAGCGACCCCATGAGCGACATTGCTCCGGTGCGGCGGGTCGGGCCGGCAGTCGTGTGGCTGCTGGCGACGTTCGTGGTGTGCGGCTCGGCCGGGGCGATCGACGACGACGTGGTGGTCGATGCGGGTCCCGACGAGGCCGGCATACGGCAGCCGCACCTGATCGATCTGGGCGCCAACTTCGACGCCAACCTGTTCGAGCAGCACGGAAACGGCTGGGTGCTCCGCGGCGGACAAGGGCAGGAACCGCCCGGCCCGCGGCCCTCGCCGGCCCTGGAGCGCGCCCGGGAGCTGGGCCGTAAGCGGATCGAACGGATGGCGGCAGCCTGCACGCTTACCGCGGAGCAGCAGCGTCGACTGGCCCTCGCCGTCGAGTCGGACGCCCGCCGCTTCGCCCACGAGGTGGAGGCGATCCGCACGTCTTACATCGGCCGCCAGATCGACATGAACGACCAAGCCGGCCAGAAGGCATGGCACACCTTCCAGAGCGACGTCGGCAAGTGCCGCGACAGCCTGCGGAACGTGTTCCACGAGGGCTCGTTGTTCGCCGCGGCGACGGCGTCGATCCTGGATGACCGACAGCAGGCCAGCCTCGCCGCCGAGGACAAGGCCCGCCGGTCGTTTCACTGGCGGACGATGGTGCTGGAGACGATGTCCAAGCTCGACGAGTCGCTCGGGCTCGACCAGCGGCAGTACGATGCGATGAGCACCGAACTGCTCGCCCATGAGCCACCCCTGCGGAACGACCCCCAGGCGCTGGGCCGCATCGACTCCAACATGCGCCGTCAACTGGTGCTGATGGTGATGGCCGAGCTCGACGCCAAGCCGCTGCGGAGCGCGGTCAGCGAGCGGCAGTGGCGGGTGCTGTCGCTGCAGATGAACCAGGGCCGGGCCATGCGGTCGGTGATCGAAGCCCAGGGTCTGCTGGAAAAGCCCCGCTGACGCTCGACGCGGGAGCCGGCAGGAGTTCGGGCGTCGCCGGGGCCGACGGGCTGGCCGGCAGTTCTTCCTTGGCCGGCAGCTCGTCCTGACGGGTGGCCGGCTCCATCGGGGGCATCTGCACTGGCCGGGCGTCGGCGCCGACCGACTCGAACGACTGGGTCACGGGGCCGCGGCTGAACACGCCCGGCCGCGAGTGGCCGTAGTCGAGGTACAGGCTTGCGTCCCGTTGCCGGGCCCGCCGATGGGCGTCGAAGTAGGCCTTGCCGGGCCAGGGGCCCTCGGCGAGGAACACGCCGTTGTATTCGAGCAGCGAACCCTTGCGGTAGTGGAGCTGCGAGATCGAGCGGTTGTAGTCGACGAGCGCCCGGTAGTAGGAACTCTCCGCTTCGGCCCGCCGCCGCTGGGCGTCGAGGAGCTGGTCGAGCGTGACGGTGTTGGCGTCGTAGGCGGCCTGCACCGCCTCCACCTGCCGCTCGGCGGCCACGCGGCGATTGAAGTTGGTCTGGGCCAGCGCGAAGTTGGTGTCGACGTTGCGGACGGCGTCGACGAGCGCGTGGGAGGCCTCGAGCTCCTCGTCCTGGAGCCGGGCCCGCTCGCGGGCCAACTGCAGCTGGTGGTGGCGGACCGTGGCCAGCTCGCGGCGGAAGCCGAGCGGCATCAGGAACTGGGCTCCGGCTTGCCACTCCTGGAACTGGCCTGAGAACAGGGTCGAGTAGGCGTCGGTGCCGGCGAGCGGATCGGCACCGTTGGCCTCGTAGGGGAAGTAGTTCTGGTTGAGGAGCTCCTGGCCCATGCCCAGGAACCGCCAGCGGCCCACCATGTCGAGCCGGGGCAGGATCAGGTTCTTGGCGGCCACGAGCTCGAGTTCCCGCTGCTTGATGATCCACTTCTGCCGGCGAAGCTCCGCCGAGCGGGAGAGGGCCTCGACGAGCGATTGCTGCCAGTCGAACGTGATCCGGGCGGTGGTCGGCTCGTCGGAGGGCCGGATCAGGCGGCCGTCGCTCGCGGAGATGCCCATCATGAACCGGAGCCGGTTCTCGGCCCGGTAGACGTCGGTCAGGGCCTGCTCGACCTCGCTGCGGAAGAAGAAATACTGCTCGCGGGCCTGGGCTTCCTTGTCGGCCTCACCGCCGCGGGACTGCTCGACGTAGAGGGCGTGCACCTTCCGCCAGGCCTCGAGGGCGCTGTCGCGGCCGGCCTTGCGGGCCTCGAGGTTGCGGTAGGCGAAGGAGAGCTCCCAGTAGCTCTGCTCCGTATCGCTGACGAGGTTGCGGACGCCGGCCTCGAACTCGGCCAGGGAGATGTCGGCGTTGATCCGGGCCAGGAGCACGCCGCGGAAGTTGGGCCGGCCATAGAGGTTGTCGAAGAAGTCGGGGCCGGCGATCCGGTTGTAGGTCGCGCCCGCCCCTTGAAGGAGCGGCTGGTTGAAGGTGAAGTCGTAGTTCGTCTGCCAGGTCGACGGCACGCCGTCCTGCCGGATCGGCGAGTTGTTGTTGTCGTACAGCGTCTGGTTTTGGAATCCCCAGGTCGCACCGGTCGCGGTCCGCTTGGTGATGCCACTCGTCCAGTTGCCCGTGTCGCCGAGGAACTGCTGCTGGAACACGGCCGTGCCGATCGGGCCGCCGATGTTCTGCGGCCGGTTCTGCCGTTCCCACGTCAGCGAGCTCGACAACTGCGCGTCAAAGAGAGCCAGGGCGCTCTCGACGCCGCGGAAGGGGTCGGTCTCGACGACCGCCGGGTCGTAGATGGTGGGTGTCTGGGAGGGGGCGGTCAGCAGCGAGACGGCCGGCTCGCCGGTCTGTGGCCGCGGGCCGCCGAAGCTGGCAAACCGGCCGCCGAGGTTGCGGAGCACCTTGCCGTTTTCGAGCGCCGTGCTGATCGCCTCCTCGAGCGACAGTTCCCAGATCTCGTCGAACTTGGGGTTCGTGAGGGTCAGCGGCTCGGTCGCCCCGGCCGCCTCGTCGAGCGGCTCCTCGCAGCTGTCCGGATACTCCATCTTTTGGACGGCCCCGACGTAATGCGAGAGGTCGCCGTCTTCGAAGAAGTAGAACGGCTGCCGCGGCGCACAGCCCGAGGTCACGAGCGTGACGCTCGTCAGGACTACCCAGGCTTGCTTGAGGATGCGGGACACGGCGGGGGCACCGGCGGGGCCGGCGTTCGTGGTGACTCGGTCGGACGGCAGGATGCCGCCGCTCCGCCTCGAGGGGTTCGGCCGTCGAACGACGACCTGGCCCGATCCGGCGCC
This sequence comes from Pirellulales bacterium, assembly GCA_964201845.1. Taxonomy (GTDB): domain Bacteria; phylum Planctomycetota; class Planctomycetia; order Pirellulales; family UBA1268; genus QWPN01. Next base: position 4,542 of record CAXNGP010000057.1, on the reverse strand, counting down.
CCCCGACTCCGGATCTGCACGTGCTGGCGACCCGAGGCGGAGCGGCAGCATCCGGGATATCGGACTCCACGCCCCGCAAACTTGGGGCAATCGTCAAAGTCGTCACGAAGCCCGCGAGACTGGAGAAGCTGGGAGTCCTGGAGACTCGACCAGGTGGCAGGCGACGGCATGTCCCGGGGCGATCACCTCGAGCGGGGGAACCTCGCGGGTGCACCGCTCTTCCCGCAGCGGGCAGCGGGTGTGGAAGGGACAGCCCGGGGGCGGGTGGACGGGGCTCGGCAGCTCGCCCGACAGCACGATCCGGTCGCGGGACCGTGCCCGGACCGGATCGGGCAGCGGCACGGCCGAGATCAGGGCCTGCGTATAGGGATGGCGGGGCGCCGCGACGAGTTGCCTCGCATCGGCCTCCTCGACGATCCGGCCCAGGTACATCACGGCGATCCGGTCGCTCACGTGCCGCACGGCGGCGAGGTCGTGGGCGATGAAGATCATCGTCAGGCCGAGTTCCTCCCGGAGACGCCCCAGCAGGTTCAGGATCTGGGCCTGGATCGAGACGTCCAGCGCGCTGATCGGCTCGTCGGCCACGAGCAGTTCGGGTCCGAGCGCCAGCGCTCGGGCGATCCCGATCCGCTGCCGCTGGCCCCCCGAAAACTCGTGGGGGTAGCGGCGGATGAACCTGGGATCGAGGCCGACGGTCTTCATCAGCTGCTGGACCCGCTCCCGCCGGTGATGGCCTGCCGCCAGGCCGAAGTTCCGCAGCGGCTCGGCGAGGATCGCTTCCACGGTCATCCGCGGATTGAGCGACGCGAACGGATCCTGGAAGACCATCTGCATCCGCTGGCGGAGCTCGTGGAGCCGGGCATCCCAGGCCCAGCGGCCGCCGCGCCGCACCCACCACTCGTGGATCGGCTGCCCGTCGAACTCCACGCTGCCCGCCGAGGGCTTGAGCAGCTGGAGCACGGCCCGGCCGGTCGTCGACTTGCCGCAGCCGCTCTCCCCCACCAGGCCGAGGGTTTGGCCCCGGTGGACCGAGAAACTCACGCCGGCCACCGCTTGCACTGCCTCGCGCCCGCGGCGGAACAGCCCGCGGGCGGGCAGCGGAAACCGCACCGCGAGGTCGCGGACATCGAGGAGCGGCCGAGCCGGCTGTGTCATCGGGCCGCCCCCGCTTCGAAACATTCGGCGCTGTGGGTCGGCGAGACGGCGACCACCGGCGGACGTTCCTGCCGGCAGCGGTCGCTGACCAAACCGCAGCGGGGATGGAACGGGCAGCCCGGCGGCAGGTGGCCGAGGTCGGGTGGGAGTCCCGGGATCGCCTCGAGGCGGCCGCGCGGCGGCGTGTCGATCCGGGGCAGGCTCGCGAGCAGCCCGCGGGTGTAGGGATGGAGGGGGTTGGCGAAGACCTCGGCCGTCGTACCCTCCTCGACGATTCGCCCCGCGTACATCACCGCCACCCGGTCGGCGGTGCCGGCGACGACCCCCAGATCATGAGTGACGAGCACCACGGCGGTGCCGAGCGCCGCCTGGAGCTCGGCGATGAGCTCCAGGATCTGGGCCTGGATCGTGACATCGAGGGCTGTCGTCGGCTCGTCGGCGAAGAGCACCTCGGGCTCGCAGAGCAGGGCCATCGCGATCATCACCCGCTGCCGCATCCCGCCGGAAAACTGGTGGGGATGCTGGTCGATCCGCCGGGCGGCGTCGGGGATTCCCACCCGCTCGAGCATCGCGATCGCCGCCCGGCGAGCGACAGCGGGCGGGGCCGCCTTGTGGACTTCGAGCACCTCGGTGAGCTGCCGGGCCACGGTCAGGTAGGGATTCAGCGAAGTCATCGGATCCTGGAAGATCATCGCCAGCCGGTCGCCGCGGAGGCGTTCGAGCTCCCGCTCGGGAGCCGCCAGCAGGTCGTGGCCGCGGTAGAGGATCTGGCCCGAGGGATGGAAGGCCGGCGGCGACGGCAGCAGCCGCAGCGCGGAGAGGCAGGCCACGCTTTTTCCCGACCCGCTTTCCCCCACGAGCCCCAGCGTCTCGCCGCGGCGGACCGTGAAGCTCACGCCGTCGACGGCCTTCACGACGTGGCCGTCGGTGCGGAAGAACGTCCGCAGGTCACGGACTTCGAGCACGGTGTCGGGGTCAGGTGGCAGAGGGTGCATGCTGTTCGTTCATCGTCCACGAGGCTCGTTCGGGGTGGTCGGGGGTTGCCGGCACCCCGTCGCCGGACGCTCGCTCCGGCCATCCTGGCCTCCGCTCACTCCATGCTGGCTGCGCTTCGCCATCCCTGGCTTCGCTTGCCATCAAGGCCGGCTCCAGGGTACCGGCAACCCCCTTGTCCGTTTGTTCCGCAGTCTCTCCCGCCGGCGCTTGAGCATCCACACGCCTACTGCCGCATCCGCGGGTCGAGGGCGTCGCGGATGCCGTCGCCCAGGAAGTTGAGGGCGAACAGCATCAGGGCCATCACGCCGCCAGGGAAGGCGAGCGTCCACCAGAAGACGAGCATCTGGTTGGCACCGTCGTTGATCAGCGCGCCCAGGCTCGACCGGGGCGCCTGCACGCCCAGCCCCAGGAACGAAAGGAACGCCTCCTGGAGGATCATCGAGGGCACGGTGAGGGTGAAGGTGACGATCACCGGCCCGAGCGTGTTTGGGATCAGGTGACGGAACACGATGTCGCGGCCGGGCGTGCCGAGGCTCCGGGCCGCGAGCACGAAATCCTGCTGTTTGAGGCTCATCACCTGCCCGCGCACGATCCGGGCCGTGAGCAGCCAGCCCACCGCCCCCAGGGCCAGGAACACGAGCAGCAGGCTCTTGCCCAGCATCGTCACGAGGATGATCACGAGAAACATGTAGGGCAGGGCGTAGAGGATGTCGACCGTCCGCATCATCACCGCGTCGACCAGGCCCCCCGCGTAGCTCGAGACGGCGCCGTAGACCGTGCCGATCGTGGCGGCCACCACCGCGGCAAGCAGCCCGACCGAGAGGCTCACGCGGCCGCCCGAGAGCACCCGCACGAGCAGGTCGCGGCCGTAGAAGTCGGTGCCGAAGGGGTGGGCCCAGGAGGGAGGCTGTGGCCCGTAGGCGAGGTCCTGCGTCGCCTCGTCATAGCCCCAGGTGGCGGCGATCAGCCATGGTCCGACGAGGCAGGCCCCGGCCAGGAACAGGATCACGATCCCGCTCGCCACCGCCAGGCGATTCCTCCGGAGCCGCTTCCAGGCGTCGGCCCAGAGCGAGGTGCCGGCCACGAGCTCGGGGCCGGTGACGGCGGTGGTGGCGGCGGTCATGAGTACTCGATCCGCGGGTCGAGCAGGCCGTAGACCACGTCCACCAGGAGGTTCATGACCAACAGAAAGCCGGCGTACAGGATGACGATCCCCATCACGAGGAAATAGTCGCGGTTGAAGGCGGCGTCGACGAAGTAGGGGCCGATGCCGGGAACGTTGAAGATCTTCTCGACGACGACGCTGCCGGTGAGCATGTTGGCGATGGCGGGGCCGAGGTAGCTCACGACCGGCAGCAGGCCGCCCCGGAGCATGTGCCGCCAGATCACGAGCCGCTCCGAGAGCCCCTTGGCCCGGGCGGTGCGGACAAAGTCGCTCCGCACCACCTCGAGCATGCCGCCGCGGGTGAGCCGGGCGATGCTCGCCGCGTAGATCGTTCCGAGGGTGAGCCCGGGGAGGATCGCGTGCCCCCAGTCGCCCCAGCCGGCAGGCGGCAGCAGGTGCCATCGCAGCGAGACCACCAGCACGAGCACCGGCCCGAGCACGAAGCTCGGGATGCTGATGCCCACCAGGGCCGCGGTCATCGCCGCATGATCCCAGACGGTGTTCTGGCGGACGGCCCCGATGACGCCCGCCGTGATGCCGACCAGCAAGGCCCAGACGAGCGCCACCGCGGCGAGCGAGAGCGTGACGGGAAAGCCGTCGGCGATGATCTCGTTGACGCTCCGCTGCGGATACTTCGTGGACAACCCCAGGTCGCCCCGGAGGAGGTTGCCGAGGTAGCGGACGAACTGCTCCGGCAGCGGCCGGTCGAAGCCATACTTGGCGTCGAGCTCGCGGAGCACCTCGGGTGGGATCTCCCGCTCGCTCGAAAACGGCGAGCCGGGCGCGAGCCGCACCAGCGCGAACGACGCCGCCACGATCACGAGCGCCGTGGGCACGAGCTCCACGAGCCGGCGAAGGATGAAGCGGGTCACGAGGCGGCCTCCCCGGGCGCGGGCGGGGGCGGATCGGCGGCGGGTGCAGCCGGCGATGCCTCATCGATCCAGATGTATTTCCAGGGATGGCGGTCCTGGTGATTGCCCCAGATTCCGCGCACGTACGGTTTGACCAGCTGGGTTCGGGTGTAGGTATAGAGCGGGATCAGCGGCTGCTGCTCGAGCGCCAGCGCCTCTGCCTCCCGAAACTTCGCCAGCCTCGTCGCCGGATCGGGCTCGCGGTTGGCCTCCTTGAGCAACCGGTCGTAGGCGGGATCGCTCCAGTTGGAGTGGTTGTTGCCGCACGCGCTCGTGAGCAGCTCCAAGAAGGTGAAGGGGTCGGCGTAGTCGGCC
>CAXNGP010000056.1:0-9413 GCA_964201845.1 Pirellulales bacterium | reverse complement strand
GAAGGTGTCGGCTCGGATTCAGGACCGGCTCGGGCCCACCCGTACCGGCGGCCGGTTCGGCTGGCTGCAGTCGGTGGCCGACGGCATCAAACTGCTCGCGAAGGAAGACCTGATGCCGGAGGGGGCCGACGGGCTGCTGTTCCGGCTCGCGCCCTACGTCAGTTTCTGCGCCTCGTTCTGTGCGTTTATCGCCTTGCCGTTCGCCTTCGACGTGGTCGGGCAGCGGCTCAACGTGGCCGTGTTCTTCGTCGTCGCGGTGCTGGGGCTCGAGGTGTTCGGCGTGATCCTGGCCGGCTATGCCTCGGCCTCGAAGTGGTCGCTGTTCGGGGCGATGCGCGAAGCGGCCCAGGTGGTCAGCTATGAGGTGCCGCTGGGCATGTGCGTGGTGGTGCCCGTGATGCTGGCCGGCAGCATGGACATGGTCACGATCGGCGAGAAGCAGGCCGGTTGGTTCTGGAACTGGTACCTCTTCCACGACCCGTTCACGTTCGTGGTGTTCTGGGTCTACGTGACCTGTGCCGTCGCCAGCGTCAACCGCGCCCCCTTCGACCTGGCCGAGGCCGAGAGTGAGCTCGTCGCCGGCTTCCACACGGAATACTCCGGGCTCCGCTGGAGCTACTTCTTCATGGCCGAATACGGCTCGATGTTTCTCGTCAGCGCGATGGCCGCAGTGCTCTTCCTCGGCGGCTGGAACGGCCCGATCCCGGTGGCCACGCTGGTCGGCCTCTCCGAGGGCACGGGCGACACGGCGCCCTATCTCGTCCGGCTGCTCGGCCTGGCGAACCTCGTCGGCAAGGCTTCGCTGGGCGTGATCATCATGATGTGGATCCGCTGGACGCTGCCGCGACTGCGCATCGACCAGGTGATGACGACTTGCCTGAAGTACTGCACGCCGATCGCCGCGGTGATGTTTGCCGGCGCCATGCTCTGGCAGCTCTTCCTGCCGGGCGGGCTGATGCCGGGCGTCGGCCGGCCGGGCGGCGAGATCCGCGAGGGCTGGCTGGAGGGCCCCGGTGGCCGGGCCGCCGCCAAGGCGGTGGCGGAGGGTGACAAGGTCGCCCGAGCGACGCCGGAGGCGACGCCATGACGCCCACGCTCACCGGCCTGCTCGTCGCCGTGGGATCGCCGCCTCTCGCGGCGATCAACTGGCACTCGTTCTTCTTCCTGCTGTTCGCGTCGATCGCCTGCGGCTTCGCCGTGGCCGTCGTCACGGCGACCAACGTGGTGCGGATGGCCCTGTATCTCGTGCTCTCGCTGGCTGCGACGGCCGGGCTCTTCCTGCTCGCCGGGGCCGAGTTCGTCGGCGCGATGCAGTTGATGATCTACGTCGGCGGCACGCTCGTGCTGCTCGTCTTCGGCGTGATGCTCACGGCCCAGGCGCCGTTCGTGTCGATCGCCACGAGCGGCGGCGACCGGGTGCTCGCGGGCGTCGTGGGCGCGGCCCTGCTCGCGGCCCTGCTGATGGCCGGGCTCTCGGTGCCGGCCTGGCGGGCTCCGGCATCCGGCAATCTCGCCGAGCCCGCGGCCACGCCGCTCGGCATGGCGCTCGTGGGCGTGCGGGTCGACGAGCCGGCGGCCAACGCTCCCGAGAAGGCCGTGCGGCCCGGCTACCTGCTGCCGTTCGAGATCATCTCGATCCACCTGCTCGTGGTGCTGGTCGGTGCGGCCTATCTGGCCCGGGCCAAGCGGCGGAAGACGCCCCGGGCGATCGACGTGGCCGCGTCGGTCGAGCCGCCGGCTTCCGTCGCCGAGCATGCCGCGATCGGCCGCGGCCCGGCCGGGGCGGGATCCGTGCTCGCCGGCGGGCCAGCGCTCACCGGAGGCCCACGATGATCGGTTCCCTCGCCGTCCCGCCACTGTTCGGCTTGCTGATCACCGAACCCGTCAGTGTGGCCCACTACCTCGTGGTGGGCGCGATCATGTTCACCGCCGGTGTCGCCTGCATGGCGACCAAGCGAAACGCCCTCGGCGTCTTGATGGGCATCGAACTGGTGCTCAACGGCGCCAACGTCAACTTCGTCGCCTTCGCCTCCCCCTATCTCGCCGGCGAAGGGGCCCGTTCGCTCGGCCTCGACGGCCAGGCGATCGCGGTGTTCGTGATCGTGCTGGCGGCCGCCGAGGCCGCCGTCGCCTTGGCGATCACGCTCAACTTCTACAACAACCACGCCACGGTCGACGTCGATCGGGCCGACGACCTCAAGGGCTGAGTCGCCCCGCCCCCCGGCACCCGCTTCACCGTCCATGGATCTTGCCGCCCAACTTCCGCTGCTGCTCGGCCTGGCCTGGCTCGCGCCGTTGGCCTCGTTCGTGCTGATCCTGTTTTTCGGGCCGCGGATGGGGTCGCACGGCCGTAACGCCGCCTGGGTGGCGACGGCGGCGATCGTGACGTCGTTCGTACTCTCGCTGACGGCGTTCTTCGCCTGGCTGGGCGTCCACCCGGTCACGCCGGCCCACCATGGCGGCCACGGCGAGCATGCGATGCTCGAGTTCGAGCCCGCGACCGGCACCGCCTACGCGGCCGAGGAGCCCGGAAAGCCCGCGCCTGCCGACGCCGGTCATGCCGCCGCTGGCCATGGCGACGACCACGCCGCCCATTCCGAAGGCCATCACGGCCCGATCGCCTACTCCGGCGACTGGTACACGCTCTACGAGGGCGGCCGGCTCAAGCTCTCGATCGGCTGGTACATCGACGCCCTCACGATCCTGATGTTCGTGGTCGTGACCCTGATCGCCACGTGCATCCACGTGTATGCCTCAGGCTACATGCACGACGAGCTCCACGACGTGACCGACCACGAAGTCACGCTCGCCGACGGGCACCACCTCCACCGCCCCGGCCGGTTCCCCCGGTTCTTTCAGGCGTTGTCGCTGTTCTGCTTCTCGATGCTGGGGATCGTGATCGCGGGCAACCTGGCGATGGTGTTCGTGTTCTGGGAGCTCGTCGGCATCTGCTCCTGGTTCCTGATCGGCTTCTACTACGAGCGGAAGAGTGCCTCGACCGCGGCCAACAAGGCCTTCATCGTCAACCGCGTGGGCGACTTTGGGATGCTGATCGGCCTGATGGCCCTGTGGGGCGCCCTCGGCACGCTCTCCTTCGCCGACTCGACGAGCACCGGCCCCGACGGGGCGGTCGTGGAGTCGCCCGGCCTGTTCAGCCTGTTCCGTCCGGCCGAGACGGGGCACGCCCTGCGGGTGCCCGACGGGATGGTGACGGCCGCGGCGGAAGCCGAGGTGGCCACGATCTCGGCCGACCACGCCTCGAACCCGGCCGACGGCGCCAGCGAGATCGCCGCCCGCGTGCCGGGCTGGCGCGAGGCGGGCCTGGGCCAATGGCTGTTGTTCATCGCGGGCGTCGGCATCTTCGCCGGCTGCGTGGGCAAGAGCGCGCAGTTCCCGCTCTTCGTCTGGCTCCCCGACGCGATGGAAGGGCCCACGCCCGTCTCCGCGCTCGTGCACTCGGCGACGATGGTGGCCGCCGGTGTCTACCTCGTGGGCCGTTTCTTTCCCGTGCTCTCGCCCGACGTGCTGCTCGTGATCGCCTACGTCGGCGCGATCACGCTGTTCATCGCGGCCACGATCGCCCTGGTCGCCAACGACATCAAGCGGGTGCTCGCCTACTCCACCGTCAGCCAGCTCGGCTACATGATGCTGGCGCTCGGCGTGGGTGGCTGGGCGGCCGGCCTGTTCCACCTCGTGACCCACGCCTTCTTCAAGAGCCTGCTCTTCCTCTGCTCGGGCTCCGTGATCCACGCCTGCCACACCAACGACATGCGGAAGATGGGCGGCCTCCTGAAGGTCATGCCCTGGACGGGCACCACGATGCTCGTCGGTTGCCTGGCGATCATCGGGGCCGGGATCCCGTTCGTGATCGGGCTCTCCGGCTACTACTCGAAGGACGCGATCCTGGCCCAGGCGCTCTCCTTCGCGGAGGCCAACCCCACGCACTGGATCCTGTTCTATGCCGTGGCCGGCGGTGCCGCCCTGACGGCCTTCTACATGTTCCGCCTCTGGTTCATGACCTTCATGGGCGAGCCGCGCGACCACCACATCGCCGAGCACGCCCACGAGTCGCCGAACGTGATGGTGGCGCCGCTCGTCGTCCTGGCGGTGCTGGCGGTGGTCGTTGGCTGGACGCTGCCCGGGGGCTTCGGCCTGGCGAACCTGCTCGAGCAGGCCCGGCCGGCGGGCACGGTCGAGGGCATGACCGGCGGCTTCGCCTTCGGGCAGTCGCTCACCTTCCCGGCGGAATACAAGAGCCACGAGGGATGGATTCACAAGACGGCCACGATGACGGCCTTCGGCACGGCGCTCGGCGGCGTGTTGCTGGCGGCGGCGATGTATCTCTGGAAGGTGATCTCGCCGGCGGCGGTCGCGACCGCCCTCCGCCCCGCCTATGCGTTCCTGGCCGGCCGCTGGTATTTCGACGAACTCTACGACGCCCTGTTCGTGAAGCCCGCCCTCGGGATCGCGAACCTGGCCTCGGGCGTCGACCGCGGCCTGATCGACAAACTGATCGACGGGATCGCCTGGGCCGCCCGCCGGCTGGCCGGGATCGACGCCTGGATCGACCGCACGGTCGTCGACGGCCTCGTCAACGCCACGGCCAGCGCCACCTGGAACACCGGCCTGAAGCTGCGCGGCCTGCAGACTGGCCGTCTCCGACAGTACGTGATGTTCATCGTCGTGGGCACGGTGGCCCTGTTCGTGCTGGCGTCGCTCGCCTTCCGGGCGACCGTCACCGGCTGATTCCCCGCCCCCCGATCACCTCCAGCCAACCTCGCACTTTCGCCACGGATCCCGACCATGACCCCCGCTGACGCCCTCTCCCAGCCCGCCCTCTGGCCCCTCACGGCGATCGTCTTCCTCCCGGCCCTGGTCGCGGCGGTGCTCGCCCTGCCGATCATCCCCAAGGGTCGCGAGGAGCTGATCCGCTGGATCACGCTCGCCACCACGGCCGTGGTGTTCGTGCTCTCGCTGTGGATGGCCTGGCCGGGGCTGTTCGGGGCCAAGGGGCCGGCCCAGTTCACGGTCGGCGAGGCGGGGATGCAACTGGTGGTGAGCAAGCCCTGGATTCCGTCCTTCAACATCGAATACCTGCTGGGCGTCGACGGGATCAGCATGCCGCTGGTCGTGCTGACCACGTTCCTGTCGCTCCTGGCCTGCGCGGCCAGCTGGCCGATCACGAAGCACGTGAAGGCCTATCACGTGCTGTTCCTGCTGCTCGTGACGGGCATGCTGGGCGTGTTCGTGTCGCTCGACTTCTTCCTGTTCTACGTGTTCTGGGAGGTGATGCTGCTGCCGATGTACTTCCTGATCGGCATCTGGGGCGGACCGCGGCGCGAGTATGCGGCGATCAAGTTCTTCCTCTACACCCTGCTCGGCTCGGTGTTGATGCTGGTCGCGATCCTGATGCTCTATTTCGCCAGCGACCTGCGGCTGCTCTCCCCCGAGCAGTTGGAGCGGGCCCACGTGGTGAGCCCGGGCCTGGAGGCCGCCGCCCAGGCCGATGCGCTGGCCGCCATCAAGACCGCCGCCGATCCGGTCCACACGTTCAACCTGCTGGCGCTTGCCGAACTCGGCCAGCTGCCCGACTCGCCCTTCGCCTCGACCGAGGTCTGGGGCGTTTCGCTCGAGGTGCTGGCCTTTCTGCTGCTGTTGATCGGCTTCGTGATCAAGGTGCCGGTGGTTCCGGTGCACACCTGGCTGCCCGACGCCCACGTCGAGGCTCCCACGCCGATCTCGATGATTCTCGCCGGCGTGCTGCTCAAGCTCGGCGGCTACGGCATCCTTCGGATCTGCTATCCGATCTGCCCCGGCGGCGGGCTCACGCTCGCCTGGCTCGTCTGCGGCCTGGGGGTGGTCTCGATGGTCTATGGCGCCTTCGCGGCCCTGGCCCAGAAGGACTTCAAGCGGATGGTGGCCTACAGCTCGGTCAGCCACATGGGCTATGTGATGCTCGGCCTGGGCGTGTGGAGCGCCGTCGCTGGCAACGAGTTCCGTTGGGATGCCTGGGCCCAGGGCGTGAACGGCGCTATGTTCCAGATGCTGGCCCATGGCTTCTCGTCGGCCGGAATGTTCTTCATGGTGGGCGTGCTCTATGACCGCGTGCACCATCGGAATCTCGAGGAGTTCGGCGGGATCTTCAACCGGATGCCGGTCTACGCGGCGCTGGCGGTGGCGATCTTCTTCGCCGGCCTCGGCCTGCCGGGCCTGTGCGGCTTCATCGGCGAAGTGCTCGTGACGCTCTCGGCCTGGAACTACAGCAAGCTGCTGGCCGTGATCTCGGCCTTCACCGTGATCCTGACCGCCGGCTACATCCTGTGGGCCATCCAGCGGGTCTACCTCGGGGCCGAGTACAAGGGCCCGCACGGCGACCACCTGACGCCGATGACCGGCCGCGAGCTGGCGATCGCGACGCCGCTGGTGTTCCTGGCGATCCTGTTCGGCGTCGCCCCGCAACTGCTCTTCAACTACGTCACCCCCACGGTCAATCGGCAGGTCGAGACCCTCGCCGACTGGACCCGTGCGGTCCGGCCCGACTTCCCCGCCACCCCGGCGGTGGAGACGGCGGCGGCCGCCGCCCCGACCGGCGAGTTGGCCAAGGACTGACGCCCCAGGACTGAAGACATGGATCTCGGCACCCTCGTCTCCGGCACGATCAACGACACGCTCGCCGTGTCGCTGCCGCTGTTTCGCACGGAGCTCGCGATCGCCGCGACGGTGGTGCTCGTGCTTCTCTGCCGGATGCTGCCGGTGCTCCGCTGGCTCGACTCCGGGATCGTGGCCCTGGGCGGGGCCTGCTTCGCCGCCTGGTATGGCTGGGTCGACCTCGAGGCCGTGCAGAAGGCCGGCGGGTTCCGCCAGGAGCTGTTTGGTGGCCTGATCGTATTCGACTCGCTGACGGCCTACCTGCGGCTGCTCCTGGCCGCCTTCCTCGTGGCCTACATCGTGTTCACGAAGGTGTCGGGCATACCAGACCGGGAGGACGGCGCCGACTTCTACGTGCTCGTGCTCGGGGCCACGCTCGGCATGTGCCTGATGGCCTCGGCCAACCACCTGTTGATGGTGTTCGTGGCCGTGGAGATGGCGAGCGTGCCCTCCTACGCCCTGGCCGGCTTCCTCAAGGGCCGCAAGGCGAGCTCGGAGGCGGCCCTCAAGTATGCCGTGTATGGCGCCGGGGCGGCCGGCATCATGCTCTACGGCATCTCGCTTTTGGCCGGGGTGCTCGGCACCTGCCACCTGCCGAGCATGGCCGCCGAACTGGGCCGGATCGTGGGCGAAGGGAAGGCGAGCGGCGAGATCATGGTGCTCTCGCTCGGCGGGCTGATGCTGGCCGTGGGCCTCGCGTTCAAGCTGTCGGCGGTTCCCTTCCACTTCTGGTGCCCCGACGTGTTCGAGGGGGCGGCGGCCGAGGTGGGGGCGTTTCTCTCGGTGGCGAGCAAGGCGGCGGCCGTCGCGCTCGCCGTGCGGTTGGTGTTCGGGCTGGGAACCCTGCCGGGGGTCGAAGCGGCCGGCGCCGTGGCGACCGGGCTGGCGGACGTCCGCCACTTCATGGCCTACCTCGTGGGCATCATGGCGGCGGCCACCTGCACGCTCGGCAACCTGGCGGCCTACGGTCAGACCAACATGAAGCGGCTTCTGGCTTACTCGACGGTGGCGCATGCCGGCTACCTGATGATGGGCGCGGCGGCGGCCACGGCGCTCGCAGGCGTGGCCCCGGCCAGGGCCCAGGACGCCGTCGCGGCCCTTGCCTTCTATCTCGGTACCTACCTGTTCATGAACCTCGCCGCCTTCGCGATCGTGGCCGTGCTGCGAAACCGGCTGCGAAGCGAGGAGATCGCCGCCTACGCCGGGCTCGTGCAGACCAACCCCGGGATGGTCGTGGCCACCGCCGTGGTGCTCGTGAGCCTGATCGGGCTACCGCCGCTGGCAGGGTTCGTGGCGAAGTTCCTGGTGTTTGCCTCGCTCGTCTCGGCCTTCAAGGCCGGGGCCGAGCAGCCGCTGATGCTCACGCTGCTGATCGTGGGCGGCATCAACACCGTGGTCAGCCTCTTCTACTATCTGCGGGTGCTGAAGGTGATGACGTTCGACCCGCCGCCGGAAGGCCAGGCGGTCGAACCGGCGGGTCCGCTCTCGCTCTCGGGTGGCTTGGTCACGGCCCTGGCCGTGCCGGTCGTCATCCTGGGCATCCTCTGGGGCGGGCTCTACGGCTACGCCCAACTCGCCGGATCGTTCGCCTCCTGAGCCGCCAACCGTCGAAGGTCCACCCCGGTCATGCCCGCTTCGCCCGCCCTCGTCCGCCTGGTGCAGATCCTGCAGCCGTCACTGGCGATGTATCTGGCCGACTCCGGAATCTGGAGCTACCCCGGGCCGGAAGCGGTGCGCGTGGCCCTCGCCGCGCTCGTCTCCGACCAGCGGCAGGTTGCCGACCGGGCCGCGCTGATCCTGGAGGAGCGGGAGGTGCCGGTGCCGAAGACCGCCTACCCGATCTCGTTCTCCGGCTGGCACGACGTCGACCTGCAGCACATCCTGCCGCGGATCGTGGCGGGGCTGAAGCGTCAGGAGGCGGAACTCGAGCTGCTGGTGGCCACCCCCAACGACGCCACGGCCGCCGGCCTGGCCGCGGAGGCGGCCAAGATCACGCGGCAGCACGTGGCCGCACTCGACCAGATCGCCGTCAAGCTCCGGGCCGGGCTCTCAGCGAAGCCTGCGGCGACCTGACGGCGACGCCCAGCGTGGGTTCGGGGTTGCCGCTGCCCCGTCGCCGGACGTTCGCTCCAGCCATCCTGCTTTCGCGCCGTCGCCGCCGTCCCGGCGTCGGCTCCGGCTTTCGGTCTCCGGGCGAAGCCCGGCTCCCGAAGCAACGGCAGCCCCGAACTGTGGCGATCGGAAACAGATGAGCGATCTCTCCAGGAACTGCACAGGACGGAGGGGTTGCCCGTGCCAGTCGAGCGGCGTAGGAAACTGAGCGCAGCAGGATTGCGAAGCGAGGTTTCCTTCGAGTGAGCGAAGGGCACGATGCCCGTAGCGAACGTCCGACGAGATGGCATGGGCAACCCCGGCCACCCCGAGGGACCCGCGGAAACCTCAGATGCACCAGATGCGTGAGCCATGAACTACTTCGACAGCCACTGCCACCTCGACCCGATGCGGTACGGGGCCGACCTGCCGGGCGTGCTCGCGCGGGCCCGCGCCGCGGGAGTCACCGGCATGGCGGTGATCGGCACCCGGGCCCTCGACAGCGAGGCGGCCGCTGAACTCGCCGCCCGCGAGCCGGGGCTCGTGGCCGCCGCTGGCATCCACCCCAACGACACGGCCGAGGCCGAGCCCGACGAGTGGGATCGGATCGTGCGGCTCGTCGCGAGCGGCCGCGTGGCCGCCGTCGGCGAGACGGGCCTCGACTGGTATCGCAC